>CALFBV010000095.1 GCA_937951395.1 uncultured Rubritalea sp. | reverse complement strand
CCTACGAGGGTGAATTTTGGTAAATTTAGTTGGATCGAGCGAGCTGATGGGCCTGAGTCAATGATGATGTCTAAGCGGAAATCTTCCATTGCTGGGTAGAGGTATTCTTCGATGGCGGGGTGGAGTCGGTGAATTTCATCGATGAACAGAATATCACCTTTCTGCACGTTCGTGAGGATGCCTGCAAGGTCTCCAGCCTTCTCGATCTGCGGGCCTGAGGTGGTGTGAAGCTGAGTTCCAGCTGCACCAGAAATGATGTTGGCGAGTGTGGTCTTGCCTAAACCTGGAGGCCCAGAGAGGAGGATGTGTTCTAGGACGTCATCGCGCTGCTGCGCTGCTTCGACCATGAGGGTGAGGCGTTCTTTGATTTTATCCTGACCGTGAAACTCGCTAAATGCGGGAGGGCGGAGGGATTGCTCATAGTTGGCATCGTGGGCTTGAGAGGTCTTGTCGTAGGTGGATTCATCCATTGCGATAAGTTTTACGGGAGTGAAGTTTATTTGACAAGCATGAAGGCTGGATGATTATTTCTTAGTTGCAGGTAGTAGGTATGTTGACTTTAATAGACAGCAGATGAGTGAGACGACTGAGACAATAGGAATCATATCAGGAAATGGGATTTACCCAGAGACGTTCGCGGCTGCGGCTCGGAAGAATGAGCCAGGTTGTAAGCTGGTTGCGGCGGCATTTAATGGAGAGACGAAGAAGGATCTCGGAGAGAAGGTGGATGAAATAGAGTGGTTTCGGGTGGGGCAATTGAGTAAAATCATTAAATTTTTCAAACGCGAGGGAGTGACCCGTGCGATCATGGTGGGGCAGATTGCTCCTAAGAATTTATTCGACCTCAGACCAGACATGCGAATTCTGCTGATGCTGGCTAGGGTGAAGAAGCGGAATGCTGAGACGCTCTTCGGGGCGATAGCGGATGAGCTAGATAAGGATGGAATAGAGCTGATCAATGCGACTACTTATCTGGATGAATTACTGCCTGAGCTAGGGCATGTGTGTGGACCTAAACTGAAAAAACGCCAGCAAGAAGATGCCGAGTATGGATTTGAAATAGCCAAAGAGAGTAGCCGCTTAGATATAGGGCAGAGCGTGGTGGTCCGGCATGGGACTGTGCTCGCTGTCGAGGCGTTTGAGGGCACTGATGAGTGTATCAAGCGCGGTGGTAAGCTGGGTAGAGGTAAAAGCTGTACTCTGGCAAAAGTGAGTAAGCCGAATCAAGACTTTAGATTCGATGTGCCATGTCTAGGCTCACGTACTATCGAGGCATGCAGTGAGGCTGGGGTAAAAGTGATTGCCTGTGAGGCAAAACGCACGCTCATTCTAGGAAAAGATGAAGTAGAGAAAGCCTGTAATGAAAAGGGAGTGACAATCGTAGCTCTTTAGAAATCAATTCTAGATGTCAGATTCTAATCCTTATCACCGCCACAGAGTTCTTTAGAAAAAGACTTTAAAGGGCTAGATGTTGGCGGTTTTCGTGATCTGAATGAGTTTGTGGCTAGGAAATATTTTATTGCACCTAGGGTATGTGTGAAGACTAGAAAGGTGGTGGGTGATGATGTGAAGCCTATGAAGTTGGTGATGAGCTCTGAAATGAATTTCAAAATTATCGCCTGATCTCAGAATAAGGCTTTTCAACAGGCTCTAGTTTAGGGTGAAGAAATCGCTTCCCATGAAGCAGATGCGAGCTATGGCAAATGAAAATGACTGTAATGGTAGTTGATTTTTTAGAGGTTGACGGTTCAGTGCTTTAGGGCAGATTAAGGTAGTGGAAGGAAAAGTAGAGATCCCTAAGAAGACGATTTACAGATTGTCGATCTATAGCCGTTGCTTGCAGCGGCTGCATGAGAACGCCATGGAGACTGTGAGTTCTAATTCGCTCGCCCAGGTGGCTAATGTGAAGCCCGCTCAGCTGCGGAAGGATCTAGCTTACTTCGGTCAGCTAGGAACGCGTGGACTGGGGTATCCGGTAGAGCTCCTGTTAGAGACGATCAGAGATGTATTAGGGCGAGCTACTTTACAGCCTGTAATCTTGGTGGGAGTGGGTAATCTAGGGCGGGCACTTTTGCATTATGATGGCTTTAAGAAGGAGGGCTTTGAGGTATTAGCTGCTTTTGATACGGATGAGAAAACGTTGAAGCAGAAAGGGCTTTCAGTTCCCTTGTTACATGATGATGAAATGACCCCGTTTATCAAAAAATATAATGTCAGGATGGCAATACTCTGTGTGCCAGCGCAGTATGGGCAAGAGGTTGCAAATGTTCTTGTGGATGCTGGTGTCCAAGGGATTCTTAATTTCTCCCCAACTATCCTCCAAGTGCCAGAACAGATCGTAGTCACTAGGGTAGATCTTGCGATGGAGCTAGAGAGTCTGAGTTACTTTATTGATCAATAGGGTTTTGGGAGATTTCTGTTCTGTTTTCCAGAATTAAAGGCTGGGTCATAATATCTAGTTTTTTCTTCAATTAGCTTGTCCCTAATCAATCTGAGGTGCGGAGTAAAAGGAGGTAGGGATTTCACAATAAGTTTACGATTAAAACAATTCATGATTTCGATGATCCATATCTATGGAATGCGTTAGTCTAAGGTATAGTAAATGCTATATCTTAGTTTATGACGAGTAGTGCCGCATTCACTAGTGAGCAGAAGAAATATCTAGCATCCAGGATAAGGGAGGCGTATCCCTTTTTGGGGCAGAACAGAGCTGGGCAGTTTACCAATGATCCAGAGGAGTCTGTGTATGGGACGCCGCTGGATGACTTGTGTAAGGAAGAGGTTATTAAGTATGAGCGGAATGGGCTAGATGTCTGGGATGTGATGCAGAAGAATGCTGCGAATGACATTTTCCCAGATCCTGATGATATGTTCCGGTATAAATTCTACGGAATGTTCCATGTGAAGCCTGCACAAGATTCTTTCATGCTGCGCTGCCGTATTCCTGGTGGGGTTCTCACGAGCGCTCAGTTCCGAGGATTAGCTGAGATAGCGGAAGACTGGGGTGGAAATTATACAGACATCACTACTAGAGGAAATCTGCAGGTGAGAGAGATCATGCCGAAGAATGTGATCAATGTCTTACAGAAACTGGGAGATCTAGGACTGACTTCTAAGGGCGCTGGTGCGGATAATGTGAGAAATGTAACTGCTACGCCTACGTCAGGGTTTGATAAACAGGAGTTGATCGATGTTGTCCCTCTGGCTCGTGCGATGCATCACTGTATCCTTAATAACCGAGATCTATATGGGATGCCGCGGAAGTTTAACATCAGCTTTGATAGCGGTGGAGCAGTTTCGACATGTGCGGATACGAATGACATAGGATTTTATGCAGTGGAGGTGAAGGAGTCTGCTGATGTGGAGGCAGGGGTTTATTTCAGGCTTCAGTTGTGTGGCATCACAGGGCATAGGCAGCTGGCTAGTGATTGTGGACTGCTACTGAGAGCCGATGAGTGCGTGGCGGTATCTGCCGCTATTTTAAGAGTCTTCATAGAGCACGGAGATAGGACGAACAGGAAGCGCGCTAGGCTGAAATATCTAGTGGATGACTGGGGGCATGAGAAGCTCTTAGAGAAGGTTCAGGAGAAGCTGACCTTCACTCTGCGACCTATGCCTTTATCAGACTGTGAGCCTATGCCTATCAAGAACAGGCAGGGGCATTTCGGTATTCATCAGCAGTCTCAAGAGGGGCTGAACTATGTAGGAGTGGTGACTCCGGTGGGGAGAATGTTACCTGATCAGATGCGCCAGGTCGCTACATTAGCGGATAAGTATGGGCTGAGTGATATACGTCTAACAGCTTGGCAGAATATCATTATCCCGCATGTGAAAGATGAGGATATAAATTCATTTTTAATAGATCTGCGTGAGTCTGGATTCAGCCATACTACTACGAATGTCTCTGGAGGCTTGGTGGCTTGCACCGGGAATACTGGATGTAAGTTTGCAGCGGCTAACACGAAGGGGCAGGCGAAGATTCTTTCTGAGTATTTAGACGAGCATGTGGAGATAGATACCCCGTTGAATATACATTTCACAGGATGCCCTAATAGCTGTGCCCAGCATTACATCGGCGACATCGGGCTACAGGGTGTGCCCTGCAAAATAGGGGATGAGACAGTAGAGGGATATAACATTGTCTTAGGTGGTGGTGTGGATGATAACCGTGCCATAGCGCAAGATGTCTTCCAGTCTATCCCTTTCACTGA
This sequence comes from uncultured Rubritalea sp., assembly GCA_937951395.1. Classification (GTDB taxonomy): domain Bacteria; phylum Verrucomicrobiota; class Verrucomicrobiia; order Verrucomicrobiales; family Akkermansiaceae; genus Rubritalea. The sequence continues at coordinate 21,767 of CALFBV010000095.1, read as the reverse complement.
GGTTCCTACTTTGATCAAGTATATGTTAAATGCTTATAAGGAATGCCGCGAGGGTGGCGAGGATTTTGCAGCCTTCACACGCAAGCGCAGTAGTGATGAACTGCGGGCATTATTCACCCCATAGCTATCAGCACAGTTTTTCAATTTAATTTTTATGAAGCAAATTATTTTACCAAATGAGGCACCATTCTCACCCGAGCAGAGAGAGTGGTTAAATGGATACCTATCCGCACTACTAGCTCCTTATGATGAAGGGGATAAGGTCCCAGGCATTCCAGTAACGATTGCTTGGGGTTCACAGACTGGCATTTCTGAGTCACTGGCTAAGAAGTTTAGCAAGCTAGCTGCTAAGTCAGGAGTAGCTCCTACGGTGGTGGATTTAGCGAAGCTAGACCATAGTTCACTGAGTGATCTAGAGCGTCTTATTATCATCACGTCTACGTATGGTGATGGTGAGGCTCCAGATAATGCTCAGGCATTCTATGATTACCTCCATAGTGACGAGGCACCTAGTATGGAGCACTTGAGCTATTCTGTCCTGTCATTAGGTGATTCTTCTTACCCGGATTTTTGTCAATGTGGCATAGATTTTGACAAGAGGCTCGGAGAGCTAGGAGCTAAGCCGCTCATCCCACGCGTGGATATGGATGTGGAGTATGATGATGATTATGCGAGCTGGAGTAGTGATATTTTAGCTCTATTCGGATCAGTGGCTGCAGATGATGAGAGTGAGGAAGAAGCTGGAGTCACGAAGAAGAATCCATACACGGCATTGATATCAAATTTATATAACTTAAATGATAAGGAGAGCGAGAGAGAGACCTCGCATGTGGAGATCTCACTGGAAGGATCTGGGATAAGCTATGAGGCAGGTGATGCTCTGGGAGTCTATCCCGTGAATGATGCTGAGCTTGTAGAATCACTTATTTCTGAGCTAGGTTTTGATGCAGAGGAGGCTATAGGTGATAAGACTCTGAGGGCGGTTCTAACAGAGAATTATGAGATTAGAAATATCACCTTGCCTATAGTGAAGGCATGGGCGGAGAAGGCAGGTAGCGATGAGCTAAAGTCTCTAACAGAAGCAGAAGATAGGGGACCTCTTAATGATTACCTCTGGGGCCGTGAGATTATCGACTTAGTGAAAGAATACCCTATTGGTTTTGAATCTGTTGAAGATTTCATTCAGCTGCTCAAGCCCCTTGCGGCGAGACTCTACTCGATAGCATCTAGCCCTAAGGTTCACCAAGATGAAGTGCATCTAACTGTAGGTGTGGTGAAGTATGAGTCTAATGGAGTGGCTCGTAAGGGTGTTTGTTCTACGTATTTTTCTGAGCGAGCGGAGATAGCAAGTCCACGTGTATTCGTGCATGAGAATAAGGCATTTCGCCCACCAGTAGATCCTGATGCTCCCATGATCATGGTGGGACCAGGCACGGGGGTAGCACCTTTTAGAGCATTCTTAGAAGAGAGAGAGGCTACTGGAGCTAAGGGTGAGAACTGGCTGTTTTTCGGTAACCCATACGAGAAGTTAGATTTCCTTTATCGCGAGCAGTTAGAGGGACTATCTGAGGATGGGTATCTTCATAAGCTGAGCCTAGCATTTTCTAGAGACCAAGATGAGAAGATCTATGTCCAAGACAGAATGATAGAGGAGGGAGAGGATCTATACCAGTGGCTTGAGAATAATGGTCACTTCTATGTCTGTGGAGATGCCTCAAGGATGGCTAAGGATGTAGATGCAGCGCTGCATAAGGTAATAGAGGAACACGGGAGGATGAGCTCTGAAGAGGCAGTAGCTTATGTCAATGAGATGAAGAGCGCTAAGAGATATTGCAGAGACGTTTATTAGATTTTTGTGTGTAAATGCTAGAAAGGCTACCTTGTAATGAGGTAGCCTTTCTTTATTTACAATTAGAGTGATGATGAACGTTAGAAGCTGTAATCTAGTTGTATTGAGAATTGTTTTACATCATTGCTGAATGGTGAGCTTTCTTCTCCTTTGAAGTAGGCTGCTTTTGCAAGTATCTTAGTATTCTCGTTGATCGGCTTTATTGCGACCATGTCTATTTCCCATCCATAGTCATTAGAGAGTGAGTCATCATAGAAGGCATGGATAGCGCCTTTTAGAACGATGTCATTGACCTTAGTGCTGGCTCCAAGATAGAAATCTGTGAGCCCATCCCAGGTGTCTACAAGACCGAGTCTGTTTCCTATGAATGTGTCAGCGAAGCCATTGAAGGCATGCACGGTAGCGAGTGGAGTGATGAAGCCATCACCGAGATACTCCACACCTCCAGTTACACTCACTGAGCCAAATTTCTTAGTCCAGCTGGCATGTCCATAGAAGGCATCATAGTGATCCTTGCTCCCAGCTTCTGTCTGATAGGCGAGTTCTAAGTGATAGTCACCAGATCCAGTTTTCATGTCTGAGAAAGTACCATAGGTGTTGTTGTTTGCCCAGCGGCCTTGATCGAAATCCATAAGGTAGATGTAAGCACCTAGCTTTGTAGATTCATCTAGCTTGTAGCTACCATTGAGGAGGTGGAATGTGCCTTCTAGTGCCTCCACAGCTCCAGTGGCATCTGATCCGAAAATACGATTCACTCTGTTACCAATAGCGTATGAGTAGTCGAATCCATTATAGCTTCCTTTGATAGAGACCGCATCCAGAGTCTGCTCATTCTGTCTCCACCCTACATTTCCTACGAAGGCGGCTTTATCTAAGATATAACGCTGCCTACCTGCTGTCACAGTGGCGTATTCGTTGATTTTTAGTTTAGCGTAAGCTTGATTAAGCTCGTTAGTTTCTGGATCAGAGATAGCTGTATTGCCAGCAGTGAATGGTGTGAAGTTAGCTGACTGACCAGTGCCTACTTGATAATCATCAAGAAGCGCGAAGGTGTGCTCTGACTCTACAAAGAAACTTAAATTTTTATTCGGAAAGAATGTCAGACCAGGTCTAAACCTTACCGTGCCTGCATGTGAGGCATCTAAGCCATCTTGCTCGCGAAATTCGTATCGGGCTCTGGCTCCAAGTGAGAAGCTGATGAGGTCAGACTTCAAGCTAGACTGAAGATCTGGGAGCTTAGTTTCTGCTTGAGAAATGGGTGGTTCTTCAGAAGTTCCAGCCATTAGTAAAGAACTAGATAGTCCTAGGTAACCTACAATAGTGTTTGATAATTTAATATTCATATCACCACAGTAAAAGCAGTTGCTATGCCTGATTATTTCTACTGCATTGAGAAATGTTCATTCAAATGATGACTGAGAATCATTCTGTGTTGATGAAGCCTGAGAGCTTCTTAGAGAAAATGTCGATGATTTTCCCTTCTGCTAAAGACAAAGTTTTAGTGTTACTGAGGTAGTATCCCCATTCTCTGACTGGTGCTGGCTGGATAGGGTGCGTTACTAAGATACCTTCTTTCACCTCTTTCCTCACTGTCCAGTCTGCGACGATGCCTACTCCAATGTCTATCGCCACCATGGCTTTTATAGACTCCATGTTGCAGACAAGTGTGGAAGCTTTGTATTTAATACCTAAGCCAGAGAGGTGGGAGTCTAGTATAGTCGCAGTCATGGATTCATTTCCATAGACAATGAATCGTTCTTTTTCGTAGTCCTCTGTGTTCTCCGGTTTACTCGACACCCAGTCATGGTCTGGATGAGTAATAAAACAAAGATCATCCTCTGCGACGAGGCTGAACTGGTATTCATGTTCTACCTTAGATCTGCGTATGCCAAAGACTATATCGAGCTCGCCTTTATCTATTTTTTCAAGTAGCTGACGAGTATCTCCCGTGGTGACAAATACTTCACACCTTTTCTCTGTATTATAAAATTCAGCCAACACCTCAGGTAATACATATTGGCTCTGAGAGTGGCTCACACCTATTTTTAAAGATGAGTATCCCCAGTTGTTGAGCGTTTTAATCTTACTAGCGGCACCCTCTAGCTGTTTTATAGCCTGTTTCGCATGGTGTAGGAATACCTCTCCATGGGGTGTCAAGATGCACTTTTTACCTAAACGCTCGATCAGCTGACAATCTAACATTTGTTCTAATGATTTAAGTGAATGACTCACTGCTGACTGGGTGATGTTAAGTGCGTTCGCAGCGGCAGTGAAAGAGCGGGTCTCTTCAAGGGCTATGAATACTCGTAGTTGGCGGATGTCAGGAAGTCTGGTCATTAAAATAGTCTAATAGCAATATTCAGACCAACCTGACGTGAATCATGAATTATCATCTGATTTGGTGGTAAATGACTTAGGATAAGCATGAATAATTCTCATTAAAATGATTCATAAGGGTCATCGTCACTGGTGTTCTAAATGCTTAAGTAGAGGGGAATGACCTCGCTTGTATAAGCTCGCGCATCGAACACATCGCGATTTAATGAGATGAAAATCTACTCATCCTGTGCCGGACATTCGAGGGAAGGTGTAAAATGACGACATTAGCAGATCCACAGAATGCGAAGACTACTGAATCAACTTTGATTGATTCATTGCTTGCTGAGCAGAAAAAGCTCACCGCAGTGGAGAGGTTTAGTCAGCAGCATGAGAACACTACAAAAACGGTTCAGGAAAAAAGCTATAAGGACCTCATCCCGATCAGGAAACCATCCACAGGGGAGCAGTATAGCTTCGCAGTGGATCTGGATAAATGCACTGGCTGCAAGGCATGTGTCGTAGCCTGTCATAGCTTGAATGGCTTAGATAATGAGGAGTCTTGGAGAGATGTGGGAGAGATAGTGAGTCTTGATACCACTGATAAGCAGACAGTCACTAGTGCCTGCCATCACTGTGCAGATCCAGGGTGCCTTAGCGGATGTCCTGTAGGTGCGTATGAGAAAATTCCAGACACAGGCATTGTCAGACATTTGGATGATCAGTGCATTGGCTGTGAATATTGCTCACTGAAATGCCCGTATGATGTTCCTAAATATAACAAAAATCTAGGGATAGTCAGAAAATGTGACATGTGCCATGACAGATTAGCAGAGGGAGAAGCGCCTGCTTGTGTCCAAGCGTGTCCTACTGGAGCTATCTCCATCCAGCTCATAGAGACGGATGAAATAAGGGGCAATGCGGCGAAACAATCATCTATTATCCCTGGAGCATTCCGCTCAGACTACACCCTGCCATCCACAGTTTACTCTAGCTCTAGAGAGCTGAGTGGGTCTATGGAAGCGGCGGATGAACGTTCACTCCAGCCTTCGCATAAGCATACCCCACTGAGTTGGATGCTGATCCTGACTCAGTTATCTGTGGGCGTCTCGTTGGCAGATGTGGTAGCTCGTTGGCTAGATCCAGAGTGGTCATCTATTCTCCAGATACCACTCGTTGTAGTGGCTGTGATTTTAGGTCTAGTGGGGCTGGCTAGTAGTGTGTTCCATCTAGGTAGTCCAGCTGGCTCATGGAGGGTCTTTCTAGGATTAAGAACATCTTGGCTCAGCAGGGAAATCATTCTCTTTGGCATGTGGATGCCTGCCTTACTAGCTTTCGCCGGTCTAACGGTAGTGTCAAAGATGAGTGTTCATTTACCAAGTTGGCTGCCAGAAATACAGGGTTCATGGATCCTTCTTACTGGTGCCTTAATGGTCATCTTGGGGCTGACCTCGGTATTCTGTTCCATCATGGTATATGCGGATACACAGAGAGCATTTTGGTCATTAGAGAAGACTACTTATAAATTCATAGGCACACTTTTAATAGGTGGTGCCACGACTCTCCTCTTAGCCACTCTATCTCTTCATGAGAAGACTCCTGTTATCCTGTGGGTAATTATGGCAGCAGCTATCATCTGGAAGGCTTTAGCAGAGACTATCTCACTACTCTCAGCTAGTGAAACTAACTGGTCGATGGCGAAGAAGAGCGCGCTAATCCAGCTCCACAGCTTGCGGCCTACCTTACTTTTAAGATGGAGTATGATGATGCTAACAATTATCGCCATTTTTCTTGCCATCTACTCACCGCTATTTGCTGTGGTTGGTATTTTAGCGATGTTGATCGGAGAATTTCTAGAGCGGCAGATTTTCTTCCAAGCCGTAGTCACACTTAAAATGCCAGGAAACCTAGAACGATGAAATCGAAAACTAAGTGGACAGATAAGATGCCGCCGCTGATCCAGCATGATGGTCCCAAGACTAGCTTACTACTCCGCTCTCCTGGGAGATTTGGTCTCGGTCAGGTGCCTAAGAACAGAGCTCCAGACCAGACTACGCGCATGGTGTGTGGGTTCTGCTCCACAGGCTGTAGCTTGAACGTTCACATCAAGGATGATGAGGCAGTGAACATCACGCCGGACTCTGAGTATCCGGTAAACATCGGTATGGCATGTCCTAAAGGATGGGAGGCTCTAGAGCCGCTGAAAGCAGATGACCGTGCCACAGCTCCGCTCTTGAGAAAGAATAGAGGCAGCGAGCGAGAGGAAGTTTCCTGGGGAGACGCGATGCATCATTTCCAAGAAAGGTTCAAAGCAATCCAAGTCGAGCATGGGGATGAGTCTGTAGCATTCATCAGCACGGGGCAGATAGTGACCGAAGAAATGGCATACCTCGGTGCGCTGGCAAAGTTTGGCATGGGAATGAAACATGGAGATGGGAATACCCGTCAGTGCATGGCTACTGCGGTAGTGGCATATAAGCAGAGTTTCGGATTTGATGCGCCACCTTATACTTATAAAGACTTTGAGAAGTCTGATGTCATCGTTCTCATTGGCTCTAATCTCTGCATTACTCATCCGATCATGTGGCAGAGAGTGGAGCAAAATAAGTTAAATCCTGAGGTCGTCGTTATTGACCCTAGGAATACAGAGACTGCGGTGGCAGGGACTCAGCATTACCCCATCATGCCAAAATCTGACCTGATATTCTTCTATGGCATCGCTCACATTCTCATTAGAAATGGTTGGGTAGATGAGCAGTTCATCCAGTCTCATACGAGCGAGTATGAGGGATTTTCCTCTCATGTAGAGCAGTTTACTCCAGAGTTGGTGGAGCAGCAGTCTGGCATTTCTGTAAATAAATTAGAGAAGCTAGCAGTGACTATTCACCAAGGGAAAAATGTTTCTTTCTGGTGGACTATGGGAGTGAACCAAGGGCACGAAGCCACTAGAACTGCGCAGTCAATCATCAATCTAGCGCTGATGACTGGTAACATAGGAAGAGAAGGCACAGGTGCTAACTCCATCACTGGGCAGTGCAATGCGATGGGCTCTCGTTTGTTTAGTAATACCACGAGTCTTCTAGGTGGTCATGATTTTACGAAAGCTGATGACAGAGCGAAGGTGGCAGGAATTTTAGAAATAGATGAATCCCGTATCCCTGATGAGCCTAGCCTAGCATATGACCAGATCATCCAAGGTATCCATGACGGTAAGATCAAGGGTTTATGGGTTATAGCCACTAATGGTGCACACTCATGGATCCACCAGGATAGATACAATGAAGCCATGAAGAAGCTAGACTTCTTAGTGGTGCAAGACATGTATGCTAATACAGAGAGCGCTCTAGATGCAGACCTTATTCTCCCTGCAGCCGGCTGGGGTGAGAAAGATGGGGTATTTATAAATTCTGAAAGACGCATCGGACTGGTGAAGAAAGTGGCACTTGCTCCAGGCTTGGCGCTCTCGGACTTTAATATCTTCAAACTAGTAGCTCACTACTGGGGCTGTGGTGAAATGTTTAGTAAATGGGGAACACCAGAAGAAGTCTTCCAGATCCTAACAGAAATCAGCAGAGGTCAGCCTTGTGATATTAGCGGCATCAGAGATTACAAAATGTTAGATGAGATGAAAGGAATACAATGGCCCTGCACAGATGCTGATGTAGCTGAGCTAGCCTCAGACAATGAGAGAAGGCTCTTTGCAAACAGAATATTCTATCATCCTGATGGTAAGGCGAAATTTCTCTATAGTGATCCGGCTCCAGTGGCTGAGCTCACTAATGCGGAATACCCGTTCATACTTCTAACAGGGAGGGGGAGCTCGGCACAATGGCACACTCAGACAAGGACTAAAAAATCTGCAATACTCAGAAAACTCTATCCTGAATCTATCTATGTAGAAATCCATCCAGAAGATGCAGTAGCTCTCGGTGTCAGATCAAACGAGGTCATTCGCATCAGCTCTAGGCGAGCCACAGTAGAGGCTACAGCCTATATATCTTCTTCGGTTCAGGCTGGTCAGTTATTTATGCCCATGCACTACGCTAAGGCGAATCGCCTCACACATTCGAGCTTTGACCCATACTCTCGTCAGCCAAACTACAAGCACTGTGCTGTGAAAATTTTTATTTAACTGAGCCTTCTAATTAACTCAATGAACCAGATTCATGGACTTTGGTTCAGCAATTGCTCAATGAGAATTGTAACATTTATTACAACCATACTATGAAAAATACAAAAATTAACACTCTTATAATATCAGCCGCATTTGGTTCAATGATGGCAACGTCATTACATGCGGAGCAATTAGATGTTGAGAAAGACTTATTAAAGTTCGGCTTCATCAAGCTAACAGACTGTGCACCTCTGGTCATAGCTAAAGAAAAAGGATTTTTCCAGGACGAAGGGCTGCAGGTAGAAGTGGTTGCCCAGCCTAACTGGAAGACACTACTTGATAATGTGATCTCTGGAGACTTAGATGGTGCGCATATGCTATCAGGTCAGCCGATCGCAGCGACTATCGGATTTGGAACCAAGGCTCACATCGTTACTTCCTACACCATGGATTTAAATGGGAATGCGATCACTGTTTCTAATGACATCTGGAGTCAGATGCAAGAAAACGACCCTGCTTTAGATTCGCCCACTCCTCCTCACCCTATTACAGCAGAGGCTCTTGTTCCCGTTGTAGAAGAGATTTTAGAAGAAGGACAGAAACTTCAGATGGGAATGGTCTTCCCAACATCTACTCACAACTACGAGTTAAGATACTGGCTAGCATCAGCAGGGATAAACCCAGGGATGTATACAAAGTCTGATACTGGCGGTAGAACCGGTGCGCAAGTGGAGCTATCTGTGACACCTCCACCGATGATGCCAGCTACCCTAGAAAGCGGTAATATCCAAGGTTACTGTGTAGGTGAACCGTGGAACCAACAAGCTGTAGCGAAAGGGATAGGTGTCCCAGTCACTACTAACTATGATGTCTGGAAGAATAATCCAGAGAAAGTGTTCGGCGTATCTAAAAAGTGGGCAGACGAGAATCCTAAGACAAACATTGCGGTCACTAAAGCACTGATCATGGCGGGAAAATGGCTAGATGAAACAGATGCAGACGGGAAATTAGTAAACAGAGAAGAAGCAGCACGTATCCTCGCTAAATCAAACTATGTAGGAGCAGACTACGATGTTATCAAAAACTCAATGACTGGCTTCTTCTTATTCCAAAAGACAGACAAGCGTGAGATGCGAGACTTCAATGTATTCTTCAAGCACCATTGCACATACCCTTGGTATTCTGATGGTGTCTGGTTTCTCACTCAGATGCGTAGATGGGGGCAGATCTCAGATGCTAAGACCAAAGACTGGTATATGGAAACTGCTAAGAAAGTCTATAAGCCTGAAGTGTATCTAGCGGCAGCGAAGCTTCTACTAGAAGAAGAGAAAATAACTGAAGCGGATGTTCCATGGGAGACTGATGGCTTCAAGCCAGCAACTACAGATTTTATCGATGGCATAGAATATGACGGCAAAGAGCCTGTCAAATATCTGAATAGCCATAAAATCGGAAATAAAGATCCTGAGTAAAGACAGTTAGTAACCGAAGAATAAATAGGCAGGTAGATCTCATCTGAGGTGTGCCTGTTTTGTTGCTCAAAATGATAGAGCTGAAGCGCTGACTTCTATTTAATGATGAGTGAAATTAATGGTTTCTATGAGTTGTAATATTTATAGTGGCATGACTGGTGCTTAGTGAATGGTATTAAATTTTGTAACCATGAAAAAAATAAAGTATTCACTATTAAAAACCATTGATATTACAGGGCTGACTTTTTTAGATCCAGTTGTTAGACTCTGTTACGGTGAGGAACCTCAAGTGCAACTAAAGAAGATAGGGCAATGGATCATCGTTCCACTCATCGCAGTTTTTGTCGCACTCTTCGTTATCTATGATGGTTTTATCGTAGATACATTTAAGACGAAGTCAGGCAAGCTACCGACATCGAGTAAGATATACTCTTCCTATCAGGCTATCGACCAACTTCACGATGATGAACTAGCTAAAGAAAAGGCATATAACCTATCTGGCGAAGAACGTGAAGTAGAGCTGAAAGCAGTAGAAGAAAAAATAAGCTCAGTAGCGAAGGCGCTAGAGCTAGCTGGTCAAGCAGTAGCGAGCCAGCAAGAGGTGACTAAAGCTAGTATTGCTAGTAAAGTGGCACCTATACAAGCGGAATACGAGGCTCTAAAAGAGAGCATCAAAGTAGCTGCGACAGCTAGAGCAGAAGAGCTGGAGCTGTTTTCTCAAAGCATGACACCAGGAGATGAGAGTGCAGCTGAGAAGCTATTAGAGTTAGTCCGTGCTGATGATGCACAAGATACTCTAGACAGGGAAAAGCGTAATCTGATCAAAGAGAAGATAAGTGTAACTCTCGGGGAGAAGTCACTTGATCTAGAGGAGATAAAGGCTGAGGAAACGTATTTCTCAGAGAGGCTCGCATTTCTAAAGACGTATAAGACGCTGCTTTCTACAGAGAACAAGTCACTCATCATCGATGAAAAGAAGGGGCGCATCTCAGCCTATGAACAAGAACTAACCACACTCACTGGTGCAGACGCTCTGAAGAAAGCAAAATCTATCGTAAAGCAGGAGAGCGTGATCAGTAAGAAAGAAGAGTCAGAGTATGCAGGCTCTAAGACCATCTGGTATCAGGTGAAGCGGTCTGTGCTGTGTGTATTCACAGGCTTTTTCTTAGGTTCATTCTTAGCTATCCCAATAGGAATATTCTGTGGGCTTAATAAGACATTTATGGCTATGATGACACCGTTCATCGCTATATTTAAGCCTGTATCACCTATCGTGTGGTTGCCGATCATCTTGATCTTGGTCATGGGAGCATTCCCTAATCCAGATAAACATCCATTCATGGAGTTCTTAGGTGAGCTTCCTCTGATCGGTGTCTATAAGATCAACCCAGCTTTCATCGCATCAGCCATCACTGTGGCTCTCTGCTCACTGTGGGCAACCATGGCGAACACTGCGCTCGGTGTGGCAAGTATAGATAAAGACCATATGAATGTGGCTCGTGTTCTTAAGCTAGGATTCTTCGCTAGACTCTTCAAGATCATCATCCCGTCATCCTTGCCTTTGATTTTTGCTGGTTTGAGGATTTCACTAGGAGTTGGCTGGATGGTGCTGATTGCAGCCGAGCTACTCTCTTCATCTGAGGGTATAGGTAAGTTCGTCTTTGATGAATTTAATAACGGCGGATCAGACTCACTAGCGAAGATGGTAGTGGTGGTATTCATCGTAGGAATCATCGGTCTGATACTCGACCGCATCATGGTTATCTTCCAGAGATTAGTCTCATTCGAGGGAGCTCCAGCTACTATCTAATTTTACCTTACAAATTTCATTATGTCATTTCTAGAATTAAAAGACGTGGATGTCTCATTCGGTCCGCCAACAAATAGAGTGGATATTCTAAAGGATATTAATCTCAGTGTGGAAGAAAATGAGTTCGTAGCTGTGATCGGGTTCTCAGGATCTGGTAAGTCAACTTTAATGAATTTATTATCCGGGCTACAGTTACCCGTAAAAGGTGAGTCTAGCTTCAAAGGTAAAGCGATCAAGGAACCAGGACCAGAGCTGGGGATGATGTTTCAGAACTACTCACTACTCCCGTGGCTCTCAGTAGGGGATAATGTGAAGCTAGCCATTAACAGAGTATTTCCTACGCTGACTAAGGCTGAAGTGCATGAGAAAATGCTACACTACGTAAAAATGGTAAAACTAGATCACGCAGTGGATAAAAAGCCTCACGAGCTATCAGGCGGCATGCGCCAGCGAGCCTCACTCTCCAGGACTTTATCTTTAGATCCAGAGGTGCTCTTACTAGATGAGCCTCTATCTGCTTTAGATGCTCTAACACGCTCTGAGCTCCAAGACCAGATACTAAACATCTGGGAAAACGATAAGAGAACGGTGGTGATGATCACTAATGATGTGGATGAAGCCGTCCTCATGGCAGATAGAATAGTCCCTCTCACTATGGGGCCAGGCGCGACATTGTCTAAAGGATTTGTAGTGAATATGCCAAGACCTAGAGACCGTCACACATTGAATGATGAGCCAGAGTTCATGCGTCTAAAGTCTGAGATCACAGCATTCATGCTAGGTCTGAATAAAGAAAGTAAGGAACTGAAATCTGATGTGAAGGTCACGATGCCTGATGTCCAGCCGAGAGACTTTAGCCTGCCTATTGCCACTCCTAGGTTCTCTCACCTTCAGAGTAAGCACATATCCCCTAAAAAGAAATAGAAGTACATTAGCTCAAGTAATCTAACAGAAATTAATTTATGATAACGAAAGAGAATTCCCAGTTTGTTGAAATTTCTAACCTCATCAAGGAATACCCGAACCCCTATGGTGAAGATTTCAGAGTGGTTGAGAATTTCGACCTCAAAATCAAAGAAGGTGAATTCATCTCACTCATTGGTCACTCTGGATGTGGTAAATCCACGGTTCTAACAATGCTAGCTGGTCTGAATGAAATATCAGGTGGTGGTATCATCGTTGGTAACAAAGAGATAGATGGACCAGGGCCAGACAGGGCGGTTGTGTTTCAGGCGCCTTGTCTTATGCCCTGGATGACAGCATTTGATAATGTGATGTTGGGTGTGAAGAATGTGTATCCACATGTGAGTAAGCAGGAGCGCATCCAGATAGTAGAATACTCCCTCTCAGCAGTAGGCTTAGGTGATGAGATGAAGAAATACCCTAGAGAGATGTCTGGAGGTATGCAGCAGAGAGTTGGCATCGCGAGAGCTATTGCCCTACAGCCGAGGGTGCTGCTGCTTGATGAGCCATTCGGGAGGCTAGACTCTCTCACACGGATGGAACTCCAGGATGTTATCATTGATATTCTAGCTAAAGAAAAACTCACCGCGATGATAGTCACGCATGATGTAGATGAGGCGGTCTTCATGGCTGACCGATGCGTGATGATGTCTAATGGCCCTAAGGCTGGTGTTGGAGAAATTTTAGAAATTGGCTTCCCCAGACCACGAGAAAGAAAAGAAGTATTTGATGATCCTAACTTCTTTGCTTACAGGGAGCATTTATTGGCTTTCCTAGAGCAGCGCTCACACATCAAAGGTGAGCCAAGAGTCTTCGCTAATGGTGAGATACTAGGCTTCATGGATAAAGAAAGAGTAGAGGTGATACGTAGAAACCATGAGAAGGTGAGCTAGTAGATACAGCGCACGGGATTGATTATGTCGATCCCAATACGCTGTTTTGAAGTTACAAAATTTAAAGCTCTAAAGAGCGGCTTGAGTTTCTGTCACGAGTTGCACAGTGGTGTCCCAGTCGATACACCTATCGGTGATGGACTGACCGTAGTTGAGGTCTTCTAGTGGTTGCGGGAATTTCTGTGCTCCTGCTGCTAGGTGACTTTCTAACATAGCGCCTATGATCTTGGTGTTGCCAGCAGCTCTTTGCTTGAAGATTTCACGGTAGACATTCGGCATGAGCTCGTGGTTCTTCTCGCAGTTCGCGTGTGAGGCATCGATCATGATGCTGCTGCACGCGCCCTTAGAGGTAAGTTTTTCAACTGTACTTGCCACATGCTCTGCTGAGTAGTTTGGTCCATTGTCACCACCTCTGAGAATGATGTGGCAGTCTGGATTTCCTGATGTAGTCACTGCTGAGGCTACTCCCTGATCAGATACTCCTAGGAATGTCTGTGGTTGGGTAGCTGCGTTGATGGCATTCACCGCGGCGATAAGGTCACCAGTGGTGGTGTTTTTAAATCCTAATGGCATCGATAATCCACTCGCCATCTGGCGGTGTGTCTGGCTCTCTGTAGTGCGAGCACCGATGGCTGACCATGAGATGAGATCCGCGATGTATTGTGGGGTGATAGGGTCGAGTAGTTCCGTCGCAGTTGGGAGTCTTAGGTCGATTACTTGACGAAGGAATGTGCGTGCCTTGCGGAGTCCAGCAGCGATGTCATCAGAGCCATCGAGATTTGGATCCATAATGAGACCCTTCCAGCCTACTGTGGTGCGTGGCTTCTCGAAGTAGACGCGCATGACGATGTAGACCTTGTCTTTCACCTGGTCGGCGAGTGCGGCTAGTTTCTCTGCATATTCGATACCAGCCTTGGTGTCATGAATAGAACATGGTCCTACGATGAGGAGGAAACGTGAGTCCGTTCCATTAAGAATGTTGCGGATGACTTCACGGGACTGAGACATGAATGTAGCCTGCTCGTCTGATCGACTGATCTCGTTCATCATGTCAGCGGGTGACGGGAGAGGAACGTTTTTAGTGATGTTTAGGTCGGATACTTGCATAATTTTTGTTTTGTTGGAGTAAGATGTTAGAGTGCTGAGTCGAGGTCAGCGAGGATGTCGTCAATATGTTCGATCCCTACGGAAAGGCGGATGAGCCCAGAAGTGATTCCACCTGATGCTTGTTGTTCAGGGTTGAGTTGTGAGTGAGTGGTGGAAGCTGGGTGAATAGCTAGTGACTTAGCGTCACCTACATTAGCGAGGTGTGAGAAGAGCTGAAGAGATTCGATGAATTTCTTACCAGCAACTTCGCCCCCTTTGATCTCAAATGTGACTACTGAACCACCTTTTCCTGATTGATATTTCTGGTTGCGATCATATTCAGAGTCACCTTCGAGTCCTGGAAATTTCACCCACTCGACTGCTGGATGTGCTTTGAGGTGCTTCGCTACAGTCAGTGCATTTTCACAATGTCTGTCCATACGGAGGTGGAGTGTCTCGATGCCCTGAAGCGCGTGCCATGAGTTGTCTGGAGAGATACATGCGCCGAGATTTCTGAGTGGCACAGTTCTCATGCGTAGTATGTAAGCTAGCGGAGCGAGTGGCTCAGGTAGATCGTGTCCCCAGCGGAGTCCGTGGTAGGAGTTATCCGGTGTGTCGAAGAGTGGGTGCTTGCCAGCTTTCCAGTCGAATGTGCCTGAGTCGATGATGATGCCACCGATCGCTGTGCCGTGACCGCCAAGCCACTTAGTAAGTGAATGGACGACGATGTCAGCACCATGCTCGATAGGGCGGCAGAGGTGTGGAGTAGAAAATGTGGAGTCGACGATGAGTGGAAGTCCATGTTCATGCGCGGCGCCTGCTATCATCTCCAGATCCATGACCTCAGATGCGGGGTTGGAAATAGTCTCGGTGAATACAGCACGCGTCTTGTCATCGATAGCCGCTGCGATAGCTGCCGGATCATTGACATCTACGAACTTCACATTGATGCCAAGCGCGGGTAGGATATCGTTGAACTGAGTGTATGTGCCACCGTAGAGATTCGTAGAAGAAATGATGTTGTCGCCAGCTTGAGCGAGGTTAATGATAGCATAGAAGATAGCAGATGTTCCAGAAGCTACCGCTAGCCCACCGAGCTCATGTGCACCTTCGAGAAGAGCTACGCGCTTCTCTAACACATCGGTAGTTGGGTTCATCAGACGGGTGTAGATGTTCCCAAGTTCCTTGAGGGCGAAGAGGTTTGCCGCGTGTTCTGTGGAGTCGAAAACGTAAGATGCCGTTCTGTAAACTGGAACGGCTCTTGAGTTCGTGGTCGGGTCTGGCTGTTGGCCACCGTGTAGGCATAGTGTTTCTCTTTTCATGACAAAGATTTTTATAGCGTATTACCTGTGGGATGAAAGGGAGAAGTGCGGAATTTTTGTGACTGGACTGTCTGGGAAATTGAGGCATCTATAGAGAATGAAAAACTCAATACTCTTATTGAGCTGTTTGACGCTCCCACTTTTAGCTGAAAAAATACCTGTTTATCTCGGAACAGGATCAGAGTAAGGCATTTTCCTAGTCCATCTAGAAGATAAGACGGGGCAGCTTAGCGATCTGACAAATGTAGCCGTCACGAGCTCGCCTAGATCACTAACTATATCGAGTGACAAAAGCATTATTTATGCCGTAGGGCGTGAAAAAGGGGGGGAGCATGGTTTCGTAGCATCATTCGCTCGGATGAAGGGTAATACACTTAGCTCGATTAATAGACAAAATTCAATGGGTGCAGGTCCGTGCCAGATCTCACTGGATAAAGACTCGAGCAATCTCTTTGTGGCAAGCTACTCTGGCGGGAGTGTGACGAGTTACTCACTACGTAATGAGGATAAACCAGAAACCATTTCACCGCCAGTGAGTCATGATCAGCACGTGGGATCTAGTGTCCACCCAAAGCGACAGAATAAGCCATACGCTCACTCGATCTATACATCTGCAGATAATAAATTTGTCTGCTCAGCTGACCTCGGTATGGTCCAAGTGATTGTTTATGAACTAGATGTTGAGGCTGGATCACTCACTCCAGCGGGCTCAGTCAAGACTCTAGCTGGTGGAGGAGCTAGACATATGGATTTTTCTCCTACAGGTGATAAAATATTTGTTTTTAATGAATTGACGATTAGCGTATCACAGTTCGCTAGAGATGTTGAAACGGGAGCGTTGAAGCTTGGATTGATCAGCAAAGCAATCTAAGCTCTACAGGTCGGCAAGGTGGATTTAATTATCCAGCCATGCAATTAGGTAAGGATGAGGCCAAAAAAATCATCTGTCATCATGAAAGGTAAACTAAGGAAAGGCGTCCTCTTAGCAGGGGGAAATGGAACGAGGTTACACCCGCTAACTATCGGTGTTTCTAAGCACCTGCTACCTGTGTATGATAAGCCTATGATCTATTATTCGCTCTCACTGCTTATGCTGGCAGATGTTAGGGAAATATTGGTGATTACTTGTCCCAAGAATCAGGCAAATTTTAAAGACCTCTTGGGCGATGGATCACAGTGGGGAATCCAGCTGAACTACGCTATCCAAGATGAGCCAAACGGAATAGCAGAAGCACTCATTATAGCAGAAGATTTTTTAGACGGGGCTCCATCATGCCTCGTGCTGGGAGATAACCTGCTTTATGGTCACAGCTTGACGATGCATCTTAAGAAAGCAGGGGCTCAGACAGAAGGAGCCACAATTCTGGCCTGCCATGTAACTAATCCATCTGCATATGGTGTGGTTGATCTGGACGGAAATGATAAACCCATCACTATCACAGAAAAGCCATCTAAGACTACTTCGCATAATGCAGTTCCAGGTATCTATTTCTATGATGAGACCGCACCGAGGAAAGCAGCTAGTCTCACTCGCTCATCAAGAGGTGAGCTAGAGATCACAGATTTAAATCGTATCTATTTAGAGCAAAATCAACTAGATGTCTGCCTGCTTAACCAAGGGTTTACATGGTTTGACACTGGCACACATGCTTCTCTTAACGAAGCCTCAGACTTTATCAAAGCTGTTGAAAAACGCATGGGGTTAAAAATTGGCTGTCCAGAAGAAATAGCTTACCTCAAGCGTTGGGTTACAGCGGAAGCGATCATTGCCAATATGCAGACCAACCTAAACTCAGATTATAACAAGTATCTTCAATATATGGTTAATCAAAACCCAGATAATCACCAATAAAATGTCTCTACCGATCACTGCCAGAGCACCTAGATTTGATGATGAACGAAGCATGGTTTATGCCTGGGTTTCATAAGGTCCATCCTGCTAAGAATTGGAAAATGCAGAACACATCATTCTCTCGTAAAAACACTCTCAGAGGACAGCATTACCAATCGCCTAGCAATCTAGCTCAAGCTAAGCTCATCACCGTTATTGATGATTAGATCACTGATGTCATTCTAGACATAGATCCAGAGTCAGAGACGTATGGTCAATGGCAGAGTTATCAGCTATCCAGTATAGATACTAGTTTGCCAAAGCTGAGAGAACTCGAGAATTTCTACCTATTAAACAACTACTATCACTACTAGTTATTTTAGATCTATGGATGCAGGAACACGGGTTGACCTTTTAAACGAGACGCAAAAAATGGCCATCAGTAATGAAACTGATGACCATTAAAGTAAATTCTATCTTTTAAAAAACTACTCTTTCTCCTTAGTTTCTTCTTTTTTAGGTGCTTCCTTCTTGGCTGCTCCTTTTTTAGCGGCAGCTTTCTTAGCTTCAGCGGCAGCTTTTTCAGGGTCTATGAGATCCTTTACAGTAAGCATTGGCTTGCCGACTTCACCGCGGTGTTTCTTGACCATTTCCGGTGTGATGGGGTCTGCTTTGTTGCCAAAGTTGCTACGCACATAGGTAAGGACGGATGCGATTTCTTTATCAGTCATCGCGGCATTAGGAGGCATTACAGAGTTGTATGACTTACCCTTTACAGTGATAGGTCCCATTAGACCACGGAGCTGAATTTTGATAAGGTTCTCTGCTGGTCCATTGACCCATTCAGATTCTGCTAGTGGAGGGAACACGTTTGGAAGACCTGCGCCTCCAGCTTGATGGCAAGCTACGCATTTAGCTTTGTAGAGATCAGCAGAGGCGAATGTTGATAATACAGAGGCTGCTATGGATGCGCCTGCTACAAGTGTGAATTTAAAAGTCTTGTTCATAGTGCTCAGAACCTAGCCCCAGAATGGCTAATCGTAAAGAGACTTTCTTTAAAATTTTTTAATAATCTCTGTCTAGTAGATAATGTGCTATCTGCTCCAGTCTTGCTGCTTTCTTACCCAGAGGCTTCAATGCATCTAGTGATTTCTTAGTGAGCCTAGCAGCTTCTTGGCGAGATTTCTCTAAGCCTAAGATGGCTGGGTAGGTGGATTTATCTACAGCTTCATCCTTGCCGGCAGTCTTACCTAGTTGCTCTGTAGTCTGAGTGACATCTAGGATGTCATCGATAACTTGGAAGGCTAAACCTAGGTTGTATCCGAACTCTGTTAGAGCCTGAAGTTTGGCTGGTGTCACGTTGGCGGTCATGGCTCCGAGGCGGATGGAGCTGGTGAGTAGCGCAGCAGTTTTCGCCTCATGAATCTGGATGAGCTGCTTCTTAGTGAGTGACTTTCCTTCTCCTTCTAGGTCTAGAATTTGCCCTCCAATGAGCTTTCTGCTGCCGCCTGTAACTGCTAGTTCGGTGACGTAGTCTCTGGCAGAATATCGCTTGCTCGCTGGCGTCTGCGCTATGATGGCAAAGGCTTCTGTTAGGAGAGCATCACCTGTGAGAACGGCGATTCCTTCTCCGTAAACCTTATGACTAGTGGGGCGACCTCTGCGCAGATCGTCATCGTCCATACAGGGAAGATCATCATGAACGAGTGAGTATGTGTGCATGATCTCTACGGAGCAAGCAGGAGCGAGTGCGTCTGCTACGTCTCCTCCGCATGCCTCAGCTGCTGCCAGACAGAGGATGGGGCGGAGTCTTTTCCCACCCGCGAAGATGCTATAGCGCATCGCCTTGTGGATAGTAGCAGGGCGGACGTTCTCTCTTGGAAGCTGGCGTTTTAGCTCAGTGTCCACGAGTTTCTGCTGAGCCTTCAGCCAGGGTTTGAGATCGCTCATGTCTAATTTGTTAGAGGATTTCTGCGATCTGTACCGCGTTGAGAGCCGCACCTTTTTTCACTTGGTCGCCTACTACCCAGAAGGTGAGTGCTTTGTCTAAGACTTGGTCTTTTCTGATCCGTCCTACTAGGCAGTCATTCTTACAAGTAGTGTCGAGCGGGGTTGGATAAAGATTATTATCTGGATCATCCTTTAGCTGGATACCTGTTTGATTTGCAAAGCTAGCCTTAGCAATAGCCACATCCACTGGTCGCTCAAACTGTGCAGTGATGGAGACTGAATGTGAGCGGTAGACGGGCACCCTTACACAAGTGCAAGTGACCTTTAGTTCTGGTAACTGTAAAATCTTCTGGCTCTCGAAGAGCATTTTCTGTTCTTCCTTTGTGTAACCATTTTCAAGAAAGACATCCACATGAGGGATCACGTTAGAAGCAATCTGTACTGGATAGACGTTCATGTCATCAGCTGTAATTTCTTTGCCTTCTACGAGAAGTCTATTCTGCTGTTCTAGCTCAGTGATGCCTGCCGCACCACTTCCTGAAACTGCTTGATAAGTAGAGGCGATGACAGATTTTAGTCCAAACTTCTGATGCAGTGGAAAGAGTGCCATCAGGGCAATAATAGTGGAGCAGTTAGGGTTAGCGATGATGTTTTTAGTCGCTGACTTAGCTGCTTCAGGATTGATCTCGGGGACGATGAGCGGAACCTCAGGATCCATGCGGAAGGCAGATGAGTTATCAATGACGATACAGCCAGCTTTGGCTGCTGATGGTGCGTATTCTAGAGAAATGCCGCCTCCAGCAGAGAATAGAGCGATGTCGATGCCCTCAAAGCTGTCATGAGTGAGTTCTTTGATGGTGATTTCTTCACCGCAGAAATTTCTAGTCTGTCCAGCAGATCTAGCGGAGGCGAGTAGCGTTAGTTTACTCACAGGAAACTTCCTCTCTGCGAGACAGTTAAGCATTTCTATTCCTACAGCTCCAGTGGCTCCTACTATGGCGATGTGTTTTTGTTGGTTCATTTTGCGATGATTGATATCTGGAACCATACTTGAAGTCGGAGATATGGCAATCCTAAGTGGTGCCTGCCAAAGAATTCTTTGAATATTACTTGCCTAGTGGGAAACTATGGGTAGTATTTTCCTTAGTTAAGGGGAGGGTTTCTCCTTAGCGCTAAACTTAATATAATAAAAAAATGAAACTAGTTAAAATCATCTCAATCGTAGCTGCAGCAGCAGGTATCGCTCTTTCAGCATCATGTGGTTCAGCTTCAGCTCCTGCTGAAGTACCTACAGTGCCTACATACGTAGTTCCTGCTAAGTAATTCACCTTTCATTTTTTAAATGAAAAAATTACTTAAAAAATGTGCTTACGTGTTAGCAGCTGCGGCTGTGACACTACTCAGCGCAAGTTGTGGATGCGGGTGTGGTCTTTAGTTTTTTGCTATAGACTTCACACTGTTAATTTACATAAGGTAAGCTTTCTCTAGGAAGCTTGCCTTTTTTCTTGCCTAAGTTTCTGAGCAGGTCAATATGCTGAGCATAACCTACAACAAAATTATGAGAATATTCAAAATTGTAACATTACTGGCCGTGGCTGCGGGATCATGCATCATCACATCATGCGGGTGCTGCACAGGCGAAGAGGAAGTACCACCACTTAGACCACTTCCAAACTTCGGATCACAGCAAGTAGATTACTCTAAGTAATCAATTGTTGCTCTATATACTATAGGAGCAGTAAAAATTTTAGTCCCTACATTCCTTTGAATGTAGGGGCTTTTTTAATTCGTTAGCTGACAGCTCATTTCTTAAGCTTGCGGTAGTCGTCTATGCGGATAGTGATGTCTTCGTCATCTAATCGTTCGAGCAGGGGCATGAGCACCTTGCGCGTGGTTCCTATTTGCTGGCGGATGTCACTCGCAGTGGCTTGCTTAGTTTCTGTCAGGTGGGAAATGATTTCCTGTTTAGCTAGTTCATACTGTGAAGTTTCTAGTAGAGCTTTAGGATCTAGTTCGATGACTTTTCCGCTACGAATCAGAAATGTCAGTGCCTGCTGGGCTTCTGGCGTATCTGCCAATTCAACTCTCGGTGGAGGTTGGAGACCAGATGATTTTAGCGTTGCTAGAATTTGATCCGCATAAGTCACTAGATGATCTGGTA
>CALFBV010000094.1 GCA_937951395.1 uncultured Rubritalea sp. | reverse complement strand
GTAGTGTAGGAAAGCATGGAGATGAAGGGATGATTGCGAAGTATGTAAAGAATCAGGGTGGAGAATATCAAGAGCTTCATAAAGATCACCAGCTTACGCTATTCTAAATACCCCGTCCGCTTGCGGCGGGGTTCTTTATTAAAGTAATCAAACGTGCCTTTCGTAAAGGCTCAAGCGCAGATATAAATGATAAAGATTGGCTCTATTACCTTTGGGTGGGACCTGTCTCGCCATTATTCGGTAAAGACAAAATGGCTACATTTGAGACTTATTTTGTGGAGGATAAAGCAACTCACAAGGAGATCCGTAACCCATGGTTTGAGAAGCTCAACGATAAAGATTTCTGTGATCAGGTGTGCCAGCAAATGGGCGTGCCTGAGCAGGGTCTCATCGTGAACGGTCATGTGCCAGTTAAAGTAGAAAGGGGAGAAGATCCTGTGAAGCGTGGTGGAAATGCTGTGACCATAGATGGTGCATTTTCAGAGGCCTATGGAGACCGAGGATACACGCTCATCCTCAGCTCAGATGGCGTCCAGCTAGCAGAACATCATGGATTTAGGGACCCTGTATCCGTGGTCAGAACAGGAGAGGACATTATCCCCACTATGCGTGATATTCTTCATCACACCAGCCCTAGACTAGTCAAAGATACAGGAGTTGGCCGTAAGATCCAGCAGCAGATCGATGCCTTAGACGCACTCATAGAAGCCTATGCAAATGGTGAGCTATTGGAGGGTTAGTGCCATCTTCATAGTTATATTGGATTGATGGTTTGAATTTGATTATTTGGGTTTGCAGCAGAGCTGTTTAAGAAGAAACCATACAAGATAGCAAGATTAGCTGCCTTAGTCATCGTTGCGTAGGCCCGTATGCGTCTTTCTCTTAGCTTACTACTCTCACTATCTTGTATTGCTATCATTCCAGTCTAACTATCCAAGACGAGTTAGCCCTGCCGATGATGTGCCGCAGGCGCCTAAACGCTTGAATGGCTCACTTGGTATACACTAAAAAAGTTTAAGGTCTAACGGTAACGATCGTAGGCTTTTGATTTCCGAAGAAATGTTCAGCGGCGGCTTTGATCTCCGTAGTAGTCACGGCCTTGATGTGCTCGGCGGTTTGGCGGTGGTGGAGTGGTGAGAGGCCGAGTGCAGTGTCGATCGCGCAGAGCTGAGCCATCATGCCGCTGCTCTGATTAGCGAGAGCTTGCTTGGCTAGCCATGAGGTCTTCACATTTTTTAGAGTATCATCAGGAATGCCGCTGCTGGCGATGTTGTCGATAGTGTTGATGAGCTCGGTGCGGGCGAGGTCTAGCTGCTCTGGTGAAGTTCCTAGGTAGAACCCGAAGAAGCCAGAATTCGTCCCGTGGAACTGAGTGGCTGAGCAGAAGTATGCTAGGCCTAGTTCCTCGCGGATACGGGTGAATAGCGGGCCTGCCATGTCTGCGCACCATGCGTGGATGAGATCCAGCGCGTATTGGTGTTTATCGCCTACTGCGGAGCCTTGATAGCCTAGGGTGAGGATGGCTTGTTGTTTATCTAGTGTGAGGTTGGTCTCTGTCCCGGGAGAAATTTTCTGCTCAGGGTAGAGGAATTTTTCCCCAGTAGGAATGACGGAAAGGTGTTTCTCTGCGAGGTCGATGATGCTGTCTTTATCAATGTCACCGAAGATGGAGACTGCGCTGTTAGAGCCATTGTAATGAAGCGCATGGTGAGCGTGGAGACCGAGTCGTGTGATGTCTGTGAGAGATTCCTCCGAGCCTAGTCTGTTGATCCCGTAGCCGCTGTTAGAGTAGAGAGATTCCTTTAGCGTGCGTAGTGCTAGGCTGACAGGTTCTTCATCCTGTTCCTTGAGAGCGGTGAGCTGGGTGTTCCGCTCATGGTCGATGTTTTCCTGATGCAGTGCAGGTGCGCTAAAGGTCTCTGCGAAGACTTCTAACACAGTTTCCAAGTCAGGAGTGAGGCAGGAGCCAGAGACGAGTGAGGTGTTATTCCCGCCAGAGGCAGAAATTCCTGCGCCGAGTGACTCAAGTGTGGTGGCTATTTCTTCTCCTGTGCGTGATGTGGTGCCTTTAGTGAGAAGGGTGGAAAGTAAGGTGGAGATACCAGCCGAGGTAGGAGTTTCGCTAGGCATTCCTGCGCGGATCGCGGACTGGATGGAGACGGTAGGTGTGCGGTGATCTGGGCAGAGCAATAATGTGAGACCATTTGAGAGCGTGTGTGAGGTGATGTCGCGCTCGGTGGATTTCTTCGCTTTACTAGAGGTAAGTTTTTTCTCCTTGAGCGGATTTAAGGTAGTAGTCGTCAGGATAGATTCATCTAACAGATACTGAATGCAGACGCGGCGGATGTCTACTTCGTTGACTTCGTTGATGCGTTTGAGGTAGTCGCTCGTGTAGTTGAGGTTTCTGGTTTCGTTCCAGTTTGATGCAAGATCAGATGCTCTGCCAGATGCTGTGGTGAGCGTGGCGAACTGGGATGAGAGGCACATGCGCTTCGCCTTGTTTAGCTCTGCCTCTAGCTGTGCGTGACTGAGTGTTTCTATCTCATCATGGATCGCTTTTTGTAGTGTGGGAATTTGTTCCTCATCCGCCTCCGCGCTCACGCAGAATAGCCCAGGGCTCTGCTGTGTGATCCAGCTCCATGTGCCGATGTGATGGCATAGGTTTTTCTTCTCACGGATAGCCTGATAGAGCCTAGATGATCTACCTCCGCCAAGAATAGTAGAGAGTAGGTCCAGAGCAGGAGAGTCTGGATGATCTAGTCCCACTGTTTGCCATGACATATTGAGCTTTGTGGATGGGATGGAAAAGGTATCGCTGGCCTTACGTGAGCCTAGTTGTTTAGGTTCGCATGCTGGATTAGAGGGCTTGGTGAATGATCGATTGATTTCTTTTGTTAGAGTGTTGAGTGTCTCTAACATTTCTTCAGTGTCAAAGTCTCCAGAGATGGAGACGAAGGCGTTTTCTGTGGTGTAGCGATCACGATGATAGCTCACCATGTCGGCATGAGTGACGAGATTAAAAAGCTCTAAATGCCCGATGACTGGCTGTGACCTGCCATCATCCGCAAGTGCGGTAGAGAAGAGTAGGCGGCTCGCCGCATTATCCGCATCATCTAGCCCCATGTCTATTTCTCTACGTATGACATCCTTCTCCTTCTCATATTCATCTTCTGGAAATGTAGGTAGAAAAACCATTTCAGTTAGAGACTTCAGGAAGACTTCAGCGCTTTCAGCTGGGCCATCTATGTAGTAAACGGTGCGGTCAAACGTAGTGTAAGCATTCCACTGTCCGCCAGCAGCCTGGACGGTCTGCGAGAGTTCTTCTCCGGTAAATGACTTAGTCCCCTTAAAGACCATGTGCTCTAACAAATGCGAGAGTCCAGCGCCCATAAGGTCTCCTTCATGTATGCTCCCAGTCTCTACCCAGATCTGAGTGGAAATGACCGGTGCGGAAGAGTCTGGATCTAGGATGACGCGTAGACCATTGTCGAGAGTGTGCAGGGTGGCTGCTGTGTTAGGAAATTTCATAAAATCTGTTAGGGGAATTAATGAGCTGCATTCACCCATGCAAGGCGGGTAATGTAGGTCTGTAGTGCTTGTTTGGAGGGAATGTCTTTAGGTAGTTCAGGTATAGAGATGAGTTTTTGAGATTCGTTACTCCTGTTTCTAACGGCAAAGTAGAGGGCTGCGTGAATTCTGCTACTGACGTCTTTCTTGCTATTAATTCTGAATCTGATAGGTGCGCTATTTCCTATGCTAAGCTCGCAAAGCTGTGCCGAGTTAGGTCTAGGGGTAAGTTTTATGCTGGCGTTTACGTTGCCATCGGAGGCGTTGAAAATAGTTTCCTGAAGTTGCTCAAGTTGCGGTTTGAGATCAGTCATGTATTCCTCGTTAATGGTGAGGTTAAGGGTGATTTTTTTGCGCGTAGATGGATCTGGATTCCACAGCGGAGTTTGGTTAGCTAGCTTGGCAATAGCGGTGGCAGATTGCCTGCGGTCATCCTCGTTAGCGTCCTTAGCGCAGTCTATAATACGCTCGTAGGCGATGCGTGCGAGCTGCGGTTTATGATTCTTCAGCATATGCTCAGCATAAGAGGTGAGCTGAACTGTGGTGAGATTCTGCTGCACTAATGAGCTGAGGGCAGGGGATATCTCTGGTATTTCCACCACTGGTGTGGACTTGGTTTGTTTAGGCTTGAGCGCAACTGGAGCGGGCTTAGCTTTTATGTCTACAGGTTTAGTAGGTGTAATGGTGAGTTCTGTGTTCTTTAAACTAGGATTATCCTTTCTCCATTGGCTTAGTGACTCAGCTGTCACCTCAGGGCTCGGTGGGGTGACTAGGTCGTTATCTTTGACACAGATATACAGCGTCAGAAGAGTGACGAGTAAGCCGAGTGGGGTGTAGATATACCAAGGGATCCTCATGTTTGAAAAAAATTACCATAATCCAGCTCGATGAACAGCAGGATTTTGATATTCATGTCAGGGGGCGCAAAAAAAATCGACCACTACGATGAGTGGCCGATTGTATGAATATACTATGAAAAAACTTTAGTGGTAAACAGTAGTGGAATTATCCAACTGCCTTTACCTTGAGAGCGCTCTTGCCAACACGGTCACGGAGATAGTTGAGCTTAGCTCTGCGGACTTTACCGCGAGCCATCACTTCGATCTTAGCGATGCGTGGTGTGTGCACTGGGAATACGCGCTCTACACCTTCACCGTAAGAAATCTTACGGATAGTAAATGCTGCGTTTACTCCTGAGCCTTTACGGCCGATGCAGAGTCCTTGGAAAAGCTGGATGCGCTCCTTGCCACCCTCAATAACGCGTGTGTGCACTTTTACTGTGTCACCTACGTTGAAGTCTGTTACGTCGTCTTTGAGCTGCTCTTGCTCGATTTTGTTGATGATGTTCATCGGATTGTCTGTATTGAAATTTTTAGATAATTGCACTCGTAGTGCAGTTGCGGGGCGAAGAGCTATCGGATTTTGTGGTGAATTGCAAATTGTTTTTTAAGAAAAACGTTAAATTTTCCTATTTTTTATTCTTGGTGGCTTACTTTGTTCTTCTAGGGGTTGCATTTCGTGAAACATTGAGTAACAGTGAAGCATCATTTAAAACTATTATGAG
>CALFBV010000093.1 GCA_937951395.1 uncultured Rubritalea sp. | reverse complement strand
AGTGAAGGAATATATAGAAAACCAAGAAGTAGAACGTGGTCAAGATGGGGACTTTGGTGTGGAGGGCGAGTGACTGACCGTCCAGTCGGCTTTAGACGACGAGCTTGAAGCCACCGCCTTCAGGCGGTGGTGCATTCACTTTCAGTTCATCTATTTGACTTGTGTTTTAGGGTACTTTCAATAAGTATTGAAAGCATGAGTGCAACAAACGATTTTATAGAGGCGAAGGATGATTTTATTTCGCAGTGGGGAGCCCTGGGAACTAGCTGGGGGATTAGTAGGACGATGGCACAGGTGCATGCGCTGCTCATGATTAGTCCAGAGTCCATTAGCACGGATCAGTGTATGGAAGAGCTGCAGATTAGCCGGGGGAATGCACACACGAACTTGAAAGAGCTTGTGGGCTGGGGATTGGTAAGGATCGTGGTGAAGAAGGGGGAGCGCAAAGAGTTTTTTGAAGCGGAGAAGGATGTCTGGAAGGTGTTTACTATCGTGTTACGTGAACGTAAGCGCAGAGAGATAGACCCTGCTGTGGAGCTGCTAAAAGGCTGTGCTGAGCGGAGTAAGAATGTAAAAAGTCTGGAGGGGCAAGCATTCCATAAACAGATTAATGAACTGCAAGATTTCGCTATCTTCGCTAGTAAAGTAGGCGAGACGATGAGCCAGCTGAAATACGGACCTGCAATTAAATTTGCGGATAAATTCTTAGGGCTGTTGCCTAAGGATAAATCGATGAAGTAGATTTAAAAATCTTAGCTTTGACATTTGGGAAAAAATGCTCATCTTGCACCCCTCTTTTATTAGCACACTTTATATGCCGGTGTGGCGGAATTGGTAGACGCGTTCGACTCAAAATCGAATTCCTATGGAGTGCGGGTTCGATTCCCGCCGCCGGTATTTTGCTTACTTTTTTCTAAAGTTATTTCGCTTCTGCTAAGCTTATCTTTTAGTTTAATATGTTTTTTCGTAATTCTCTAATCAGGGGGTTGATTGTTTTTTTTGACTATGTATAACAACCTTCCAATGGATGCGATACGAGTAGATAGACTGAAGAAAAGTTACAACAAAAACGTGGTTGCGCTCGATGACGTAAGCCTGCGTGTGGCGGAAGGAGAACTATTTTTTCTGCTCGGTGCAAGTGGCTGTGGTAAGACGACTTTGCTAAGGTCCATCGCTGGTCTTGAGAAGCCTGATAGTGGTAGAATTTACTTCGGTGAGAGAAATATAACGAACGTTCCTACACACAAGCGAGAGGCTGCGATGATGTTTCAGTCCTACGCTCTTTGGCCGCATATGACGGTAGGGGAGAACGTGGCATTCGGTCTTGAGGAACGTGGTGTAGATGGTGATGAGCTAGTCGACAGAACTTTAGAAGCTCTAAAGGGTGTCCAGTTGGATGGCTATGAGGACAGAAGGATTGATCAACTTTCCGGTGGGCAGCAGCAACGTGTGGCTCTTGCGAGGGCACTCGTAGTAAGGCCTAAATGTCTTCTGCTAGATGAACCTCTGTCTAACCTAGACGCACAACTCAGGGTGGAGATGCGTGGTGAGGTTCGCAGGATTGTGAAAGAATATGGTCTCACTGCTGTCTACGTGACGCATGATCAGGAAGAGGCTCTCTCGGTAGCAGATAAAATAGCGGTGATTCATAAAGGAAAAGTCGATCAAGTAGGGACTCCAGAAGAGATTTACAAAGAACCGCAGACGAAACACGTAGCGTCATTCATAG
The DNA here is from genome assembly GCA_937951395.1 of uncultured Rubritalea sp. GTDB lineage: Bacteria > Verrucomicrobiota > Verrucomicrobiia > Verrucomicrobiales > Akkermansiaceae > Rubritalea. The sequence goes on along the minus strand of CALFBV010000093.1, from coordinate 2,389 downwards.
GCGAGGTGAACTTTTTGAAAGGCAAGGTGGACTGGATCGTGAGAGATAACGATGAAGGCTATGTGGTGCGCGCTATTTCTGAAGCAGGTGAGATTTTGCAAGGTAAAGTAACGCTACCCGGATGGAAGCCTCAGGTAGGTGACTTGGTGGTGGCTGCGATGCGACCAGAGGTAGTGAGATTTGATGACAGTGGTGATGTGATCAACCAGATTCAAGGTAAGGTTTTGCAACGGGTCTATCAAGGCGCGACGATCCAGTATCTATTGAAAAGTGCAGAGGGAGTTTACCTCCAAGTAGCGGTCATGAACCCTGGTAAACTTAGAGAGCCGGGTGATGTAGTGACAATCATTGCTAAACAACAAGACGTAGTGATGCTAAAACCATGATTAAGAAATTTGCAAGGAATGAAGTCTACGTGATTCTTGGGCTGTTGTTTGTGGCTATTGCTCCGCTGGTATTTCAGAAGGAGGATCCTGTGAATGCGGATGATGCGGATGTAAGACTCATCATCATGACTCCGCATAATGAAACGATCCGTAGAGAATTTGGCGAGGCATTTTCAGAGTTCTGGCTAGAGAAAACTGGCGAGACCGTTTACATGGACTGGCGCACGCCGGGTGGCACTAGTGAGATCCGCTTGATTCTGGATGGGGACTATTCCCGAGCAGATGCCCGTGGATATGAGGGTATAGGAGTGGATGTGTTGTTCGGAGGCGGAGCTTATATTTTTGATAAAATGGCATCTAAGGGGCGGTTACAGAAGTTGGATGTTTTTGATAATCATAAGGAATGGTTCGGTGGGGAAAAGGGGATAAGACAGAATTTTACAGGAGAAGACTGCTATCATAAGGATCAACAATGGGTCGGTGTTTGTCTCTCAAGATTTGGAATTTGTTATAATGTGGATGGCTTGGAGAGGCTTGGTCTAGAGATACCTAAGAACTGGGATGATCTTGGTGATCCTAAATATTTCGGACACGTTGCTCTCGCGGATCCTACGAAGAGCGGTAGTGTGGCGAAGGCATTTGAGATGCTGATACAACAGAAGATTCATGAGGAACTGCAGACCGTAACACGTGAGCCGGGAGAGAGCCATGAGCGCATGACCGATAGAGCAAAGAGCGAGGGGTGGACGAAAGGATTTCAGTTGATTCAGAAAATCTCGGCCAATGCTCGCTACTTCACAGACAGTGCAAGCAAGATCCCTCACGACGTAGCTCAAGGTGATGCGGTAGCTGGGATGTGTGTGGATTTCTACGGTAGAGCTTACAATGAAAAACTCAAAAAAGTTGATGGCAGCAGCAGACTAGGGTGGATCACTCCTAGCGGTGGTACTAGCACAAGCGTAGACCCAGTAGCGGTTCTAAGAGGTGCAGAGAATGGTGAGATAGCTCAAGCGTTCGTGGAATTTCTCCTCACTGAGAAAGGGCAGCTAATCTGGAACAATAGACCAGGAACTCCGAATGGACCTAAGCATTATGCTATTCGTAGACTACCTGTTAGACCGGATCTCTACACGCCTGATAGACTACAATATTTTACCGATCCTGAGATCATGCCTTATAAAGGTGAGCCAGACTTTATCTACAAGCCGGAGCTAACAGGAGCACTCTTTACTGCTATGCGCCAAGCGATCAAGGTGATGTGCATCGACACTCATGATGAACTCACGGATGCCTGGGAGACACTGATTGAGCATACTCGTGAGGACGGGACGATGCCACCATTTGCGCTCCAGAAATTCAATGAAGTGCGCTTATTTTCCTACAAGAAAACATACGAGTTGAAGGTGATGCTGAGTAAAGAAAGGACTAAGAAAGAATATCTAAGAGTGCTAGATAAACTCAACAGGCTCGCTGCGATCTTTCGCCGATCCTATGCTGATTCACAAAAATTAGCCAAGCAGAATAGGTAGAAATATGAACAATAGACGAGCCACAATCATCACTGTCTTAGTAACACTATTCTTTGGTGTTTTCTTTCTTTACCCTGTCTTTGATATCTTAAAAGTAGCCTTCACTGGTGACGAAGGTTTCACTTGGGACTACGTGCTCACTGTGTTTGCCAATCCGAACTACCTCGAAGGTTTGTGGAATGCATTTCTGTTAGGAACCACTAGTACGGTTGTGACATTTCTCATCGCTTTACCACTGGCGCTAGCTGCATACCGCTGGGTCTTTCCAGGGAAGAAATGGTTATCTATTCTGGTGCTCGCACCACTCGTGCTTCCGCCGTTCGTGGGTGCAGTGGGGGTGAAGCACATCCTCGGAGTCCAAGGAGCTCTGAATGTATTACTGATCGACTTGGGGATGATGAATGCGGCTACTCCTACTGATTGGCTAGGAAAAAGTAAGTTCTGGGGAGTAGTTATGATGAACGCTCTTCACCT
>CALFBV010000092.1 GCA_937951395.1 uncultured Rubritalea sp. | reverse complement strand
ACCAGTATCGAGCGACTTCGCAGATAGCCTGCGAAAACTGACAACAAACGTTCATCTTCATCGGGTAGGTAATAGGATCTCTTAGCGGCTCTAACAGAATCTTTGATTACCGTTGTTAGATCACATGCAAGAGGGATGGATTGGGCAGCAGATACGACTTGCTCCATCGTTCGCTCAATTTTATTTTCGTCACTTTGCGTTGCATCATTTAACATCTATCTAACAGTATGATGTTAGAGAAATGAATGTCAAACTTGATAAGCAGGAGAGCTCAGCCTCTCTAACAGAAATGAATAGCCTTAAATGGGGAGTAAGTCGATCTGTTACGTATTTCTTTCGCATATGGCAAGGAGAAATCTCTTATGTACGTAAGAAAAGATTTATTATGTTTTATCTTTACAAAATGACTGAGTTTAGCGAAAAGGGTAGCGCAATGAACAAAGCAGAATTAGTAGAATCCGTACAGAAGGCTCTTGGTAAAGAGACAACAAAGCGTCTTGCAGAAGAGGCAGTAGCAGCAGTTCTTACTTCAATCGCTAAAGGCGTGAAGAAAGACAAGAAGGTCCAGCTCATTGGGTTTGGTACTTTCGAGGTAAAGAAGCGCGCAGCTCGTATGGGCCGCAACCCTAAGACTGGTGAGTCAATGAAGATTAAAGCTTCAAAGACTGTTGGTTTTAAGTGCTCATCTAACCTAAAAGCTTCTCTCTAGTAGCAAGCTAACACATTAAATACTTCAAAAGCTCTACGCGTTCATCGTGTAGAGCTTTTTTACGTTAGTGTTAAAATATGAAAGAGAGCGGTGAAATCGACGTAATTATAGAACTTTACGCTGTTCTAGTAAATCACTGGTAATACTTGCAATAACAAGAATTACCGCTAGAGTAACCTCAACCTATCCGCTATGAAAACAGCACACAGAATTTCTATCTCTCTCGCAAGCTCTATCCTCGGGTTGTTCCTGCTTACCTGCACGGCTTTCGCGCAGGAGGCACCTTCAGCTAATCCAGTTACTGGTTCCGGGCCAGCGCCTATAGACATCAACGTCTACGAGCTGATCAAAAACCAAGGTGGTCCCATTATATACCCTTTGGCGGTTATTTCCGTAGTGACCGTGGTATTGATCTTCTTCTTCTTCATCACTATCCGTGGAAACCGCGTAGTCAGTGATCGCTTCATGCGCAACGCTGAGATTCTCATCAGAAAAGAAGACTACCTAGGGCTCATCAATGAGTGCAATCGTACTAACGAGAGTATGGCACGCATCGCAGAAAATGCTGTGGAGTTTATGACAAAAAATACAGGCGCATCGTTTAATGAAGTCAGAGAAGTAGCTATGGCAGAAGGATCTAGGCAGTCTGGGATGCTCAATAACCGCATCAGTTATCTTTCAGACATTGGCTCTATTTCTACGATGCTCGGACTACTTGGCACGGTGATAGGTATGATTGTCACCTTCATCCGTATCTCACAGGGAAATGTGGATGGTGTGCAGCAGATGAAAGTGGCAGAGGGTGTCTATCCTGCACTGATCACTACAGGCATTGGTCTTAGCATCGGCATCGTAGCGTTACTATTTTACTCTATTTTCCGAGGCAGGGTGCAGAAATATATCTCTGAGCTAGAGTCAGCATCTACTCACTTACTTGCTCTTCTTGCAGCACAGCATGGGAAAGGTCAGACAGTTGGCAGATCTCATGATGTTAGTAGACAGTATTTCGAAGATGAAGACATAGCAGAACTTAGCAAAGGATTCGCCATGCCAGAAAAAGGTGGCAAAAGAGCCGTGAAAGAAGGCTACCAAGGTAATGTTCCTGATAGACTTTAAGTCTGAGCTTTTAATTTAGTTTTTGGTATCGATGAAATTTAAGACAAACCATGCCCCACCAGTAGGCTTCCAGCTCGCTCCGATGATCGACATCATCTTCCTGCTACTGGCGTTCTTCATCGTGACCTATCAGATGACTGACAATGAGAAGGTCATGGAGATTTCTCTCCCGGCAGCTTCTGAGGGAAAAGCAGAGCCTAGAGATAATCTCGAAAAAATCATCAATATTCATGCTGATGGCAGTATCGTGATCGACCAGAAAATGTTCACGCTCGATGAATTACAAGCTAAGATGACCAATCTTGTCCGCGTTAACAAAAGCCAACCAGTCCGCGTCCGAGGTGATGAGAAAACTGAGTACAAGCATATTGTAGGTGTCATCAACCGATGCAGTAAAGCGGGCATCTGGAACATCTCATTTGCCACAGGCACGCCAAAAAAAGAACCAACAAACTAATCACTACTTCATCTGGAACGATATGAAAAACCGCGTTTATAAATTCTCAATCACTTCGCTTTTAATCGTAGCTGGTGGAATCATCACATCCGCTCAGGTTCCAACTCCAGCGCCTGAGCTACGGGCAGATCCAGGGAATGATTATTTTGCGCGTGTGAACCAGATTTATAAATCCGCTGCTGTTGCAAAGGATTTCAGCCTGCGGGAGCAATACTACAAGCAGTCTATCCCACTGCTACTAGATTATTTGCGTCAGTTTCCAGATCATAAGAACGCAGAGTCTGCGAACTACTATTTAGCCGAGAGCTACTTCAACACAGGTAAGGTGAGAGAGGCTTTAGCAGCTTATAAAAGAATAGTCACTAAATATAGAAAGGGTCCTTACGTAGCAGCATCTACCTATCGTCTCGCGAGAGATTACTACAGTAAAGGCGACTTCATGAGCGCTGCTAAGCACTTCGGCATGA
>CALFBV010000091.1 GCA_937951395.1 uncultured Rubritalea sp. | reverse complement strand
CCCGTTGCTAAATTCTGCTTGCCACCTGAGCGATAAACAGGGCGAGAAGATAGGTCACATCGCTGTCGGTGAGATAGGCGAAAAGATGGCTCGTCTCAGACTCTATGCTAATGGTAGAAAAATCCTCTACACAAACTACCGAGGCCCCAATGGCGGTGAGGTAGATATTATAGCGAGAGACGGCGATACACTAAGCTTTGTAGAGGTGAAGACCAGGCGTAAGCGCAGCACTAGTAGACCGCTTGACGCAGTAAATAAAAAGAAACAAGAATTAATCAGACGTGGAGCCAAAGCCTGGCTAAATCTCTTAAAAGACGAGGACATCCTCTGGCGATTCGATGTGGTAGAGGTGGAGCTCACTGAAGGCGAAAAGCCCGAGATCACCATCATTGAAGGTGCGTTTTAGTTGGCAGGGTTTGACTTAAGTAGCCAGTAGGCGAGGGGTAGTGGAGCTTGGAGAAGAACACCTACGGTAATGAATATCCATTTAGGGACGTAGGTGAATTGAGTTCCTGGCATAAGAGTGTCGCCATCGATTCCTCGCTTGATGAGATAAAGTCCATAACCTGTGCAGAGGATACCCAGTGTAATGAGGCGGTTACCTTTGGTTAAGGCTAAATGTGTGAAAATGGTCATGATTCCAGTAATGATGATGCGTATCTGAGATATATACATTTTACCAATATAATAAGGATATGACGAGCGAATAGATGTATAATAAGAACAGTTTTTCTATATTGATCTAGCAGTGCTGATGTCTTAGAGTCTCAGTAATGAAGGAGGTAGCTAAGAATGTGGCGGGTAAGCTGAGAGATGCTGGGTATGTGGCGTATTTCGCTGGTGGCTGTGTGCGTGATGCACTACTTGGAAAAGAGGCGAAGGACTATGATATCGCTACAAGCGCTACGCCTAAGCAGGTATCGAAGGTGTTTCCTGCTGCTGACGCCATCGGTGAGCACTTTGGAGTGATGCTAGTGAAGCAAGAGGGGTTTCATTTTGAAGTGGCCACCTTTAGGACTGATGGTAGCTATCAGGATGGTAGAAGACCTGATAGTGTAGAGTTTTCTAGTCCAGAGGAAGATGCTCAGCGGAGAGATTTCACGGTGAATGGTCTATTCCAAGACCCTGAGAGCGGTGAGCTGATAGATTTTGTAAATGGACAGTCGGATCTGAAGGCGGGGATTTTACGTGCGATCGGAGATCCTGAGGAAAGGTTCCAGGAAGATGCGTTGAGATTGATGCGTGCAGTGAGGTTTGCGACTAATTTAGGGTTTGAAATAGAGTCTAAGACTTGGGAGGCTATCTCTGATAATGCAGAACTGTTAGAGAAAATTTCTATTGAGAGAATCCGGGATGAGTTCTCGAAAATAATCGTTTCTCCTAATCGAAGGCGCGGGCTAGAGCTATTGGTTGCTAGCGGGCTGATCAATTATTTCCTGCCAGAGGTAATGTTTCTAATAGGCTGTGAACAACCAGCACAGTGGCACCCGGAAGGTGATGTTTATGTACACACATGTATCATGTTAGAGATGTTAGGCGAAGAAGAAGTGCCGCTTTCACTAGCCTTATCCGTGCTTTTACACGACATCGGTAAGCCCGCCACCTATACTTATGACACAGCGGATGACCGTATAAGATTCAATGGTCACGATGGGGTGGGAGCAGAGATGAGTGAGGAGATTTTACGTAGAATGAAATATTCTAATGATGTCATCGAGGATGTAAGGGTGATGGTAGCAAACCATATGAACTTTATGAACGTTATGAAAATGAAAGTCTCTAAGTTGAAGAGATTCATGTCACGTGATACCTTTACTTACGAGATGGAGCTCCACCGCGTGGACTGTGCGAGCAGTAATGGTTTTACAGAAAATTATGATTTCCTCATAGAAAAACGCGAGGAATTTGCCAATGAACCACTCATCCCAGAACCGCTAGTCACAGGGCGAGATCTCATAGAAATGGGCTACACTCCAGGTCCAGAGTTTAAGGAGATACTTCTCTCAGTGCAGACTGAACAGCTAGAAGGAAGGCTAAGTGATAGCGAGGAAGCCCTAGTATGGGTGAAAGAAAAGTATGGAGAATGATATCCCTACAGAAGCCCGGTCGAGCATACGTCACTATGGCTGGCTAGCTGTGTTGGGAGGCTCGCTTACTCTCAGCTTATTCGTCTACCTTCTCACCAAGAGCTTTCTTTAGTAAAGTGAGGTCGAAGATAGGTTTCTCTGGGATTGTATCGGTAGTAATTTTCTTATCTCTGTGGAAAATATCCTTAGTTGTGACGTAGAGGAACATGCTGAGTAGAAGTAGAACAAAAGCGGTTTGAACGTATTCTAAAACCCTAGTGTTGATTGGCTTCTTGAATATCATTTCTCCTAATGCCATCGTGATATGTCCACCATCTAGAACAGGGAAAGGCAAGAGGTTGAAGATCGCTAGGTTGATATTGAAAAGCACCCAGAAGTAGAAGATGTAGTTAAGTGGGTAGTCGCTATCGAGAAGCTGATATTGAACTTTACCAATCCCGACTGGTCCCTGAAGCTGATCTAAGCCGATGCTGGATTTTGGCGCAGCAAGTTTTTTGATAGTGGTGAACATCATCATCCCGCTTTCCTTGATCTGCTTACCAGGAGTAGGGTATACGAGTACCGGTGGCTCGAAGTAGAAAGGCATACCGAGAATAGGGAGTAGTTTAGCATTATCGTGAGCTTTCCATCCGTTACTAGGAGTCAGAGGCATAGTCCTTATCTCTAGAGGCTCTCCTTCACGGATGACTTTCACCGTGACAAGCTCGCCTTTGTTCTCTTTTACAGCATCGATGAACTGTGCATGTCCATAGACTATCTTGCCATCTACAGAATCAATGATGTCACCTTGCTTAAATCCACTGTAAGCGGCAGGGGTGCCTTCTTTGACATCGCCGACAATGATAGTATCTCTGTATCCGAGACCTACCTGTCTTACTCCTCTTCTCTTATCCCAAGAGCCATCTTCAGCGTTAAAATCACTGGTAAGGGTGATTTCTTCACCATTACGGTCTACGAGAAAGTCAATTTTGTCTCCTTCACTAAAAATAATCTGTTCTCTCACAGAATCTAAATTTCCTTGGAAGCCATTTGTAGGAACGCCTTGTACTTTGAGAATTTTATCACCGAGCTGGAATCCCGCTTCAGCCGCAGGCATATCAGGCGCGATGTAGCCCACTTCATTTGTCTTTACCACTTTGTCCGGTACACCGATAAACCACACGATGCACGCAGCAAATACTGCGAGTAGGAACGAGAAGAGTGGTCCGGCAAACGCAACGATGATTTTATCGATCGGTTTGATCGGTGGAAGAGGCTCCTTACGATTCTCGTTTTCACCCTCGATGCTTTCCATAGGTGCCATCTGCGGCAGAGCTACGAATCCACCAGCTGGGATGCAGCCAAGACCGTATTGGACGCCATTGATGGTTTTTTTCCAAATGGGCTTACCGAACCAGATCTGAAATCTATCCACATGCAGACCTCTCCAGCGCGCAGCGAGAAAGTGACCTAGCTCGTGAACAAAGATGATAATGTTGAAGCTGAGAAGTACGAGTAATATAAGCCCGATGACCTTGAGTATGTGCAAAAAAGTTTCCATTAAATAATGTTGGTGTCCCGAGGAATCTAAGCCCTTACGACTGCAACACAAGCTATAAAATCACCTCAATATGAGGATTTGAAATAGGTTGACGTTTTTTTTCGTGGTATATTCTAATAACTTTAAAGAAGAGCTAGTGAGCGGGTCACCTGTAGTGCGTGATAGGGCTACTATGGCTCTTAAAAATAAGAAGCCAGATGAGAGGTTTACGAAAGAACTGATAGGGGTTTATTCAGCACTAAGAATCTAGATGCACGGATAGGCTTATATGAGGTCAAGCCATTGCTACCTGCTATCTATGAAGCTGTGAAAAAAACTGCTCCGAGTGGGATCATGTCCGCTGGTGGAGTCCGTCTTTTAGGGGTGGAGCTATTAACTCAGAACCTTATTGAAGAAGGTATTCCTCTCTGTCTAGTGGCTATGGATTATGATGACTGGGGCAAAGGGACCCGTATAGCTCGCAGTCTCAGAGCTCTGGCGCAGTATGGTGGGGCAGCTAAGTCTGAGCTGCCACAGCTACGTGAAATAGAAAAAGATCTTTCTAAGTCACGTCCATCTACACAACAGAAGTCTAGGCTAGAGTTAGTGCGAAATGTGATTAGGAAAATAGAGGGTGCGAAGAAGGCTCCAGAGCTTAGGCCGATGTAGTGATAGGACTTAGTGGAACTATGAGTCTTATTTCACAACCTTAATAAAACTACCTCTAGAGATTTTATACGATCTTCTTTTTCCTGAAAATATTGATGTAAGGTGTAAGGATGGCTCTTAGGAGTTTGAAGACTAAGAAAAGGAGTCCAGCAGCTAGGATGAGACCTACCACCAAGATTGCTAAGGCTCCCCAGATGGGGATGCTCCATTTGCTCTTTAGGAATCTGAGCTTCGGGTTGCTCATCAGACCTGCGATTTTAAACGTGAGGCGCTGGCGTAGTGAGAGGCCTGGGATCTTGGATAGATCCGGCATGCCGTTCTTTCCAAGCATCGCGGAGAGGTCTGGCATTCCATCCATACCGGCCATGCCTGCAAACGGATTGTCCGCTTGCGAGTTGCCGGATTGAGTGGCAGGTTTAGCGGACTTTGGTTTGGTGCTCTTGGTGGAAGAAACTACTTCCACCTCAGCCTCAATCGTCTTTGGTTCCTTTTTACTCATGTGAGTTAGATTTGGACGATTGTTTTCTCAGTAGCGGCATCGATGATGGCGAATTTCTCGCGGTGAAGCGAGGCGTCTGTGCGGAAGATGAGGCGGCCATTGTGACTGCGCTCTAGCTCGATGAGGATCTTGGAGTCTTCTTTTTTGAATCGGTTGAGAACTTCTGAGTTTACGAGGACAATGAGGTCACCATACTTGTTTTCATTTCTCTGAATGACGGTGTTCAGTCTTCTCTGGATCTCTACTGACATGGTCATGGTGGTCTTGACTCGGCCTTTTCCTTGGCAGTAGTTACACGGCTCATACATGGCATCACGGAGTGATTCATTGAGTCTCTGGCGGGTCATCTCCATGAGTCCGATAGGGGAGATCTGCATGACCTGGGTCTTGGCTTTATCACGTTTGAGTCTCTCTTTCATTGCGCGGAATACTGCCTGTTGGTCCTTGCGGTGTCGCATGTCGATAAAGTCCACTACTACGAGTCCACCGATGTTCCGTAGGCGTAACTGGCGTGCTACTTCTTCTGCGGCTTCAAGATTCGTTTCGGTGATCATTTTTTCTACGTCCTTGGAGCCTTTATTGCGCCCCGTGTTGACGTCTATGGCGATGAGAGCTTCTGTCTCATCGATGACGAGATAGCCACCACATGGGAGCCAGACTTGACGGTGGAATGCCTCGTCTATCTGACGTTGCACACCGATTTTCTCAAAGATGGACTGTTTAGCAGGGTAGTGCATGATGCGGCGTTTAGCTCTGCGGGAAACTTTCCCTGCTACCTCACGCATAAACTCTGTAGTTTCTAAGTCATCACAGATGACTTGATCTACCTCGTCTGTTAGGAAGTCTCTAGCGGTGCGCTCGATGAGTCCTGGCTCTTGGAATGCGATGACTGGTGCCTTTTTAGAGTCCCGCTTAGTCTCGATGTCATTCCACTGTTCTAGTAGCATGGCGAGGTCACGCACGAAGTGGCGTGCTCGCTGACCGATGGATACGGTGCGCATGATGATGCCCATTCCTTCTGGAACCTGGAGCTTCTGCATGATGCGGCGGAGACGCTGGCGTTCTTTTGGCTCATCGATCTTTCTAGAAATACCAAACTGCTCTGAGAATGGCATAAGAACGAGATAGCGACCTGCGAGTGATACGTTGGTAGTGACACGTGGTCCTTTGTTTCCTATCGGTCCTTTTGAGACTTGAATGAGAATTTCTGATCCGATGGGGTAGATGCTAGGGATGTCCTTAGAGGTAATCTTTTTCTGTTTTTTCTTCGGCCTTCCTTCGCGCTGGATTTCTTCTAGCCCACCATCAAGTGCGGCAGGGATAGCGTCCCAGAAGTGAAGGAATGCATTTTTGTCCATGCCGATGTCCACGAACATTGCCTTGAGGCCTTGCTCGATGTTTTTCACTGTTCCTTTGAAAATGCCACCTACGATGTTGGCTTCGCCTTCACGCTCCACATCATATTCTTCTAGGCTGTTATTTTCTAATAGAGCGACTCGACGTTCGAGTTTCTCTGAGTTGATGACGAGTGTGACACCCTTGGTAGGATCTGGGTCACCGCTGCTGAATCCGAATGCTTTCTTAATTTTTGTGATCATAATAAATTGTTTGTTTTTGTTAAAATATAGTTAAATTTGTTGTTAGAGTGCTTAGTTAGTTATCGTTTGGGTTACGCTTAGGTTTGATTATACTAGGCGTCTTTTTTGGTTTTGCTGAGCCTCTAGAGTCTACCTCTGGGGTGATTTCTGGCTCAGGTTTAGTTAAGTCTGTATCTGTGTTTGGGTTGCGTTTTGGTTTGATTATTTTAACGGCGCTGGCTTCGTCTCCAGTTTCTCCGTCTACGAAAAATGATGCGATGTTAGCTGTCTCTGGGATGATAGTTTCTTCGATTAGATTCATGTGTCCTGCGTATGGCTTGGACTTAGTGAGCTTCACTTTTTTGCCTTTCTCCATCTGGAATAGAGCTTCAAGAATGAGCCTCACAATGGGCCCAGCTACTTTGCCTCCACTGCCGCCACGCTTGACTGCTACTACCACGACGTAGCGCGGATCTTCATAGGGTGCGAATGCTGCTGTCCATGCGACGTGAGTTGCCACACCTTTATCAGTAGTCTGTGCAGTTCCTGTCTTGGCTCCGATGATCATGCCTTCGATGTCAGGTTTTGCTCTGCCTGCAGTACCGCCAGGTGCATTTGCTGCGAGTCTCATTCCATAGCGTATGGTGGTGATGTGATCTTTGGTTAGGCCTTCTTGTAGTAGTTTGATCTTAGCTGGCTCTATGTAAGAGTTTTCTTCTCTGAGGAGGGCATTTTTAGATTTGTGGATGATTCTGGGCTGGTAGTAGTCTCCTCCATTTGCGATGGCAGAAATAAAGCCAGCGACTTGTAGAGGAGTGGCTTGGCAGTATCCCTGGCCGATGCTCATCATGCCAGTGAAGGCGTCTGTCATGGTTTCATCTGGATGGCGTTTCTTCCAGCGTGCGCTGCCTGGTACTACACCAGCGTTTTCACGAGGAAGGCGGATTCCGGATTGTTTTCCTAGGCCTAACATTTGGTAAGTTTCTACCATTTTCTTGTAGCCTATTTTGTTAGCGATGTTCATGAAATAAGGATTACATGAACGCTGTAATGATTCTGCTAGTGTGAGTCTGCCGTGGCCACTGGTCTTCCAACAGCCGATAGGGATGTCGCCGTAATGGATGTAGCCAGTGCAGTTGCAGCTGGAGCGATGCATGCCGTATTTACAACCGGCAATGGCGGCGAGTGGTTTGAGTGTGGAGCCTGGTGCGAAGTTTGAGATGGCGCGGTTCATAAGCGGAACAGCGTTGTTATCGCGGTAGAGGGAGTAGCGTTTCTCGGTGATGCTAGGGATGAAGTCATTTGGATCGTAGTTCGGCACAGATGCCATCGCAAGGACTTCGCCTGTATTTGGATCCATGACCACTGCAGCGCCTTTTCCTATTCCGTGTGTCTTAAGGATGGACTCGGTAATTTGCTGTAATCTGGCATCGAGTGTGAGGTAGATGTCTGAGCCTTTAGCGGGGCGTTGGTAGTCTACGGTTCCGAGAGTTTTTCCTTTGTCGTTTTTAAGGATGGTTTTGATGCCTTCTCGTCCTGTGAGTTCTTCATTCATTGATTTCTCAATGCCATCGTCACCATATGGATCTCCGATGTAGTGGAGGAAGCCATCTGGGATGTCACCTTTTTTCCATGGCTTGATGAAGCCGAGGACGTGTGAAGCGAGAGCTCCATATGGATACTCACGAGTAGGTGACACACTGATGTAGACGCCTGGGAACTCTAGGTTCTGCTCGGCGTATTTAGCAAAGTCATCATAGCTGAGATCCTTGCGGTAAACGTAGGGGACTAGACCACCGTGGGTGTTGTAGTGAGATTCCATTGCCTTTGCGCTGTAATCAGCATCCAGATCATAGGCTGCGAGCTTGGGGCGGACGATTGCATTCACCATGCCGGCGATGTCGATGCGGTTGATTATTTTCTTAGCGCCATTTCTATTGACGAGTGTTTTACGCCTCAGAGTGCTGCCGAACTCATCGACGTAGGCTTTGTGAATCTCGGCGAGGTTAAAGTAAACGATGTAGGACTGTGTGTTCTGCGCCAGTGTGACGCCATAGCGGTCCTTGATGTCTCC
>CALFBV010000090.1 GCA_937951395.1 uncultured Rubritalea sp. | reverse complement strand
TTCAGATCCCAAGCTAAAGCGACGGTGATGGAAGGCACCATTTCCAGACGCAGTAAAGTGGGGTCACGTGATGTCAAAGCAACTCCAGTGGGTAAATACATGGCGGAGATATCCAAGCTCGTGGAACAAGAGTGGCAACGCAGATGCATGATGCACGCAGACCTCATTCAGCCAGGGACCTTAAGGATTGGATTCATGGTCGATGAACGTGGCAAGGTGAAGAACATCAGCACCATCAGCCAGACGATGGGCAGCGAGAACCAGCGCAGCCTCACATTTCAAGCTCTTACTACTGTGAAAATCCCCCCTATGCCTAAGAAGGTAAAAGATAGCCAAGGAGGGGATCCACTCGAGTTCAGATACTACTTCAGATTCCAATAAATAATTTTTCTATTCTATATACTACTATGACAACTATTACTAAGGTCGCACAAGCCGCTGCTGTTGATGAAAGCTTCCTCGATAACATCATTTCCTTCATTGATAAGGGAGGTGTTTTCATCTATTTCATCATTCTCTGTTCCATCGCCATGATAGCCGTGATGTTCTATCAGGCGATGCTTTTAGTGCGTCAAAAGGTGATTCCAGATAGTCTTGTTCACAGCATGAATGCCTATGTTTCTCAAGGTGATGAAGAGTCTACGCAGACACTCAATAACAGCAGGAAAGCAAACCCGAGCGTGCTCCAGAAACTCTGTGATGTAGTCCTGGAAAGACATGATCGTAAGGATGTGGAAATTCAAGAAGCAGTCCAGGTGAGCGCGCGGGAGGAGATCCATAAACTCCAAGTCGGCATCCCATTTCTCGAAGTCATCATCGCCATCGCTCCACTTCTAGGTCTACTAGGAACTGCTACCGGACTTTTCACCGTGTTTGAGGGTGTGGGTGCAGGAGAAGAGAAATATGAGGAAATGGCGCGCGGTATTTCTGAGGCGCTCATCACTACCGTTTCTGGTCTAGCTGTTGCTGTGCCTGCTGTTATCGCGCATGGATATTTTAATCGCAAGATAGACAGTTACTCAGCCAGACTCGAGGTAGTCATGGATAAGTTTGTAGGAGCATACTCTAACGGAAGAAATCTCTAGCATCTAACAGACGAGAAAATGGAATTTCACCGCCAAAAAAAGCAAACTCCCTCAGTGCCGATCTTACCCTTGATCGACATTCTTGTGATCTTGTTGATCTTCTTCGTGGTGACCACACAGTTTAAAAAGAAACGCCACACTCTGAAGATAGATCTCCCCACCGTGAGTGCTCTTCCTACGGAAATAGAGGTCAAGGAGAACTCCGTGATCGCCATATCGAAGGAGGGCAAATTTGTCCTTAATGCAGTGAGAGTAGAGCGAGATCAACTGCTGACCTATCTACAAGCATACCAAGAAATCAAGCCAGACGCCAGATTCGAGCTAGAGCAGGATGAGGGAGCTGCTGAGAAAGATGAGCTGTTCGTACTGGAAACATTGACTCAGGCAGGCTTTAAGTATATCTCGAAACGCGTTCGACTTCGTGGAGATGACTCTGACTCTGATGAAGGACAATAATTTCAAATTTCACACACAATGATACTCGATATAGTCCAATACGGTGAGCCAGTTCTCAGAAAGAAATGTACTGCTGTGACCAAGATAGATAGTGAGCTAGAGAAGCTCGTTGCAGACATGATCGAAACCATGCGCGATGCTGATGGTGTAGGTCTTGCTGCGCCACAAATCGGCAGAGATATCAGGCTCGCGATCGTAGAGGTTGGGGACGATCCAGAGTGTGAGACACTTTTTAAAGTAGATGGCAAAGACGCAAATCTTGATGACCACATGCCCCTCGTATTTATCAATCCAGAGCTAGAACTCAGCGGACCAAAAGAAGCTGAGAGCGAAGGTTGCCTCAGTATTCAAGAGGTTCGTGCTAAGGTGAAACGACCGACCATCGTCAAGGCGACAATGCCTCAGCTCGATGGCAGCGTAAAAGTCATAGAGGCTGATGGTCTAGTCGCCAGAGCGATCCAGCACGAGACAGATCACCTCAACGGTATACTCTTCACCGACCGCATCAGCACCACCACCAAAACTAGACTCCACAGAAAGCTTAAAGAGCTAGCAAACACGGAGTGGGAGCGACGCTAGGGGTAAGTATTTTAGAGAAATACCCTCTAAGCTAAATCATCGTTTTAGTCGATGATTGGTATAAAATGATCGATTAGCGTATTGCTGAAGTGTTCGCTATGGTCATTGCATGAACACGATATACATCATGCTGATTGCGGTGGCTCTTATGTTTCTCATCGAGAAAATCTGGCCAGCTAATGATCTCCCTAAAGTCAATAAGTGGTGGCTTCGTGTGGTTCTCACGAATTTAGCCCAAGCAGGAATAGTGGTCGTAGCGGGGCTAACAATTGATCACTGGATGTCTGGCACTGGGATAAACACACCCTGGGCACTTGCTAATCATGTGAGCATTTTGTGGCAAGTAATCATCGGATACATCACCATCACCTTCGTTTACTACTGGTGGCATCGCCTCCGTCACAATTCTAAATTCTTCTGGATACTCTGTCATCAGCTGCACCATTCTCCGCGTCGCATGGAGGTGCTGATGTCATTCTACAAGCATCCAGTAGAAATTTCACTGAATGCTATTCTCTGTTCTAGTATTATTTACCTTATTTTAGGTTGCTCTATAGAAGCCGCGGCTATCATCACACTTGCCACAGGTGTCGCTGAACTTTTCTATCACTGGGATATTAAGACACCTGTCTGGCTCGGACCATTCTTCCAGCGTCCAGAGTCACACCGTGTGCATCACAAGCGAGATCACCACACCAACAATTACTCAGATATCCCGCTATGGGACATGATATTCGGAACTTACGAGAATCCTAAGGAATCAGTAAGGAAATGTGGGTTCGCTCCTGAGAAAGAAGATAAATTCACAGACATGCTCACCTTCAAAGACGTTCATGATAAAGCAGATGAAAAAGAAGGAGATCTCTCACCCCTACATCTGCTCCCATCCTGCATTGGGTGTTCCAAGCGCTGGGCGTGTTTTACATCTCGCAAGAAAAACTCTAACAACCAACTAACTAACCATGAAAACCAAGACATCTAATATCTTATGCCTCGGTGTATTGGCGCTAGGCAGCACCGCGATGTTGGGACATATCCTAAACATTAAATCCTTGAAGAGTGTAGGGCTAGCAACTGGCGCGGCACCATACACCAAGGTCTTTTGCCAAGCAGAGTGTCTAAATACGAATCTAAACTTCGAGACTTTCGCAGCGGATTTTTTCATCGCATACCGTACACCGGAGGGCAGGGGAGAAACGCTAAAACTTACCCCTAGTCTCTATCAGAAAATCCAAGGTCCCTATAACCGCCGTAATGTCTACGGAGCAGTCATCGCCTATGGTCCTGCACTGCCAGAAACGATGCGGCTAGCCACATTCAAATATGCTCTAACAGAACCAGGGAGTGTAGCCAAAGAATTAGGTGTCCCAGCTGATGCCACAGACTTTCAAATTATCATCAATAGCAAAACCAAGGGGGCTAACAACCAGTGGAAACTTAACGGAAAATAACATGATGAATTTAATGAAAACTAGTGACCTCAGCGCACGACAATTCGGGGTATTCCGCATCCTGTTCGGCATCTATCTTAGCTGGCATTTCGCAGCTCTTATCCCATATGGAGTAGAGCTCTTTAGCGATATCGGCATTCTCGGAGCGGAAGGATCTAACCCTTTCAGAGAGAGTTGGCCGAACCCATTATTTACAGAAGGATCTCATCAATGGATCACAGCTTTACTGGTGACTTCTACGCTCGCTTCAGTGAGTTTTACATTAGGGTTATTTAGACGGAGT
>CALFBV010000089.1 GCA_937951395.1 uncultured Rubritalea sp. | reverse complement strand
GGGAGGCTTCATCTACCACTCTGGTTCTACGTTTAATTTGGCTGTTGAGGGTTTCACAAGTATTGGATGTCCGTAAGCGTCTTTAAATCGATGGGGGAGCCTATTGATTACCCCCCGCCTTTATAACTGGTGCTAGGCTACAGGCACAACCAATGTCAGTGGTAGGTGCTTGACGTGTAGCTAGAACTTGAACTGGATAAACCTCGTCTTGTTTTGGTCTTTTTGGATTAAATAGCTACCTGCTGTCACGACAACTGTCACAATTAGCCATATCTTAGTAAAGTGAAACCCCCGCAATCTATTGATATGCGGGGGTTTAGACAAATGGCGGGTCAGCAGGGATTCGAACCCTGGATACCCTTTTGGAGTATACTCCCTTAGCAGGGGAGCGCTTTCGACCACTCAGCCACTGACCCGTGAGTTGAATATTGTCGAACTGCGAAGAGAGAAAACATAAGTAGAGACTTTCGTCAATACTTGGATGAAGGATTTTTGCATTTTTTTGTTGGGGCGCGAGTATCTGCTCTTTATTATGTGGTCATGAATAATCTCGTTATCACCATAATTACCTTGTTTGGAAGCTGTTTGTTATACTCATGTGCAGGTGAGAAGCCCGTGGTTGAGGAGAAGATAGATGAGCCGGAGCTTGATAAATTAGTGGCTAGGGTGGCTTCTGTGAATAAAGAGGCGAATTATGTGCTTATTCAGAGGTATGGTAAATTAGTTGTGCCTGAGGATTCTGTGCTCTATACTCTAGGGGTGGATGGTCATGCGGCTAGTATTAAGGTGACTGGAGAAAGATTAGGTCAGTTTTTAGCTGCTGATATTGTGTCAGGAGAGCTTATTGTGGGGGATGCTGTTTACTTAAGAAATCTTGAGAAGAAGGCTAATACAGATAGTCATTAAATGTTAATTATCAGTTTTATTTGAAAATAATAAAAAATATTTCTGGGATGTAAGTGGCTTTGTTTGAGTGTTTTCAATAATTTAATTTTAAAAAAGTTAACTATTTTTAAAATTAAACTTGCTACAAAGGCGTGTTTTTAAGTAAAGTCCTGACATGGATAGATTATTACTTGGATCAACTAAGTAATAAATATATCCTTATAAGCAATATGAAAACAACAACACAACAAGGTGGATCAAGCTCAGAAGCTGAGAGACTAGCAGATTTCGTTCTGTTTACTCAGCGTTCTTGTATCCTAAACCTTGCGTCGGAGCTGAATAAGGGAAATGTTTCCTTTCCTCAGTTTTTCCTTCTCACTTATTTATCAAGTGAGGAATACCTAACCATGTCTGACATAGCTAAGAAGATGGGTCATTCTACAGCGGCTGCAACCGGCCTCGTAGATAGACTTGAGAAGCTAAACTATGTCGAGCGAGTTCACGCTGCTGAAGATCGCCGTAAGATAATGGTCCGCATAACATCAAACGGAATAGAGCTAGTCTCTAAGATGCGTGGCGAAATTGCCGTGAATCTAGCCGATGTGATGTCAGAAATGGATGAAGAAGAAGCTGATACAGTGAATCACGCAAGGACTGCGCTGAACCGCAACTTCTAAGACATTTTCTATAGTTATAATTCCCCATGAATGAGAATTCATACAGGGCGCGTCCGATCAGGCGCGCCCTTTTTTTATTGCAGTATTCTAGAGGTAAGTTTTAGTGATGTTGGATATGAAGGAGAGAAAAGAGTTCTTGGCGCAGATAAACGGGGTAGATCAAATTTCAGCTAGATTTGTGACTCGTATCGAGGGTGTGGAGGTGGATACGGATAAGTTGGCTACTGTGGCTCGGCTTGAGCCATTTCATAGAGAGGTGGTGGAAGATATGGGTTTTTCTTGGGATCAGTGTTGGAGAGCTGAGCAGGTGCATGGTGCTGAGTTGGCTGTTGTTCGAGCTACTGAGGCTTCGATTATTGAGGGGGTGGATGGCTTGATTTCAAGTGATTCTGATGTTGTGTTGGGAATTTATGTGGCTGACTGTGGCGCTATTTATCTAGTGGATCAGGTGACGCGAGCGGTAGGGGTGTTACATTCTGGTAAAAAAGGCACTGAGATGGGTATTCTGGCGAAGGCTCTGGAGATGATGAAGTTGGAGTTTGGTACGAATGCGAGTGATGTGTTGGTGGCGTTAGCCCCATGCATACGTCCACCGGCTTATGAGGTGGACTTTGCGTCTGAGATAAAGCGTCAGGCGATGGAAGCTGGCGTGCGCGAGGCGAATTTCACTGACTCTGGGATCTGCACGAGTCAGGATCTAGATACGTATTATAGTTATCGCTCAGAGAAGGGGGCGACAGGGAGAATGCTGGCTTTGTTAGGAAAAGAGTAAAATATGGATGAGATGTTTCATAGAGAAGTAGCTAAGGCGAAGGTGAATCTGTCACTGAATGTGCTAGGTAAGCGTGATGATGGTTATCATGGGTTGACCACGCGAATGGCTCCTATCAGTCTGGTGGATGAGTTAGAGTTTTATAAGGCAGATGTCTATTCTCTGGAGTGTGATGCTGAAGGTGTCCCGCTTGATAAATCGAATTTAGTGACAATGGCTGTTAGATTATTTCAAAGAGAGACTGGAAAGGAATGCAAGTGGAGGGTGAAGCTAATAAAGAGAGTACCCCATGGTGCAGGGCTAGGAGGGGGCAGTGGTGATGCTGCTGCTGTGATGCGCGGATTGAATGAGCTAGAGGGCACGGGTCTTAGTAAGAAAAGAATGGCTGAACTTCTCGGAGAAATAGGCTCAGATGTTCCCTTCTTTGTGTATGAATCTGTTTGTGACTGTAGCGGACGTGGTGAGATAGTGGATCCGGTAGCTGGTTGGGATTATGATGTGACAATGTTGCTTCTGAAGCCTAGCTTCGGGGTCAGTACTCCAGAGGCGTATAAGGCATGGATTGATTCACGGGAGCTTCCAGATGTGGATTACAAGATGCAGAAATTTATCTGGGGAAGACTGGTGAATGATTTAGAGAAACCAGTATTTATGAAGCATCGTTTTCTGGCTGAAATGAAAATGTGGCTATTAAGTCAACCAGAAGTGGAGGGAGCGATGATGAGTGGCTCAGGTTCCACTATGATGGCAGTTCTAATGCCACAGAATGCAGAAAAGGTATTGGCTAGAGCCAAGCAAGAACTGGATCCTACTCTATGGAGCGCAGTGGTGAAGCTAGGTTGATTCAGCCTTGCGAGCTTGCGCTATGGAGGTGATTGAGGCAGTGGATGGTGTTACCTGATGGAGAGTGCCATTTAAAGGAGTTTAGGATGGCGGAGTGAACCCAGTCCACGGAAGTGGTGACTGCGTCTACCATGTTGGCGCCTTTTGCTAAGTGCGCTGTGATGGCTGCAGAGAGAGTGCAGCCTGTTCCGTGAGTGCAGGCAATATCTATTTTAGGGGCTGTGAAGTGATGCGCTTTCCCCTCATGCCAGAGGATATCTAGCCGATCATCATTTCCTGGAAGGTGCCCTCCTTTAAGCAGGACGGAGGTGTTATAAAGCCGGGCTAGTTCTTTCGCTGCAGGCTCTAGATCATCTTTAGTTTCTATTGGACGGTCTAGGATAACTGATGCTTCAGGCATGTTGGGCGTGATGAGTGTGGCTAGCGGGAGTAATCTTTCGCGGTAGGTTTCAATGGCATTTTTGTTGACCAATGTTGATCCAGATGTGGCTACCATTACGGGGTCGACTACGAGTGGAATAGTGGGGCTGTTAGAGAGTATTTCTACGATGGCTACTAGATGTGCTTTTGAGTAGAGTATGCCTGTTTTAATTGCATCCACGGGGTAGGTGTTAAGTAGGATTTCTACCTGTTCCTGAAGGACAGTAGGTGGGACAGGGTGGATGGATTCTACCTTTTCTGGAGTCTCTGCCACTACGCATGTGAGGGCTGTTAGCCCGTGACATCTATGGTGGGAAAATGTTTTTAAGTCAGCCTGAATCCCCGCGCCTGATGAGCAGTCTGAGCCAGCGATGGTGAGTGTGATTGGTGGAGCCATGATGGGTTTTAAGTTGGTAACTAGATTTTACTAATAAAGGCGGCTATATGGGAGGCACAAGTCTCTGGGTGAACCTGAAAGATGAGGTGAGGGGAAACTAGCCAGCGGATCTTGGCATGGGGGAGGTGGATTTCTAGCTGATTCTGAATTTTCCAAGGTATGACAGCGTCGTCCTCCGCTTGGAGAACGAGGACTGGAGTCTTAGGTATGGCAGGAGGTGTACTTTCTTCTAACGTGAGGATGCTACGCATGCGATGGCTGAGGGTTTTAGAAGAAACTTTTTTTACTGCCGAGCGTACTTTGGCAACTAGCTCATCGTCGCTTTCAGGGCCTGTCAAAAAATGCTTCACTGCTGAGCGAGGCGGTGTCAGTATAAAAAGAGGACGGAGTGGAAGGAGGGCGAAGCTTGAGTAGGCTGGGCTGGCGCAGAAACCTCCACCGATGATTAGCCCGCTGATCTGCTCGGTGAATTTATCTGCGAGCATCAGTGCGAGCGGTGTAGAGAATGACTCGGCAATAATGACAACTCTAGTGTCAGAGCTGATCTCCTTAATATTTAATTCTGAACAAAGCCAATGAAAAAGGTTCTTATAGCTTTGTCTACTATCAGTGGGGTAGCTGATGAGTGTGCTCTTAAAGCTTATCTCTTGTAGTTTGAGTTGGGCTAATAAATCCTCAAAAAGCTCAGCTGAGCCATGCAGACCGGGGAGAAATATCAAATGAGTTTCTCCTTCTATAGATGTATTCTGATCTGATGGCTGTGAGCTTTCTGACATTATTTGATTTAGAGCTTACTGCTGATGAGTGTCTCTAGTTTGACGATGTCTGCACTGAATCCACGAATGCCTTCGGCTGTTTTTTCTGTAGCCATAGCGTCTGCATTAAACATGAGGCGGAAGTCTGCTTCGTTGAGTGAGATTTTTTCTTGATCTGATGATTGAGCATCTTGTTCGTTGAGCTTCTGGGTTACTTCTACATCAGAATTCTGTAGGTCTTCGAGAAGGTTAGGACTGATGGTGAGGAGGTCACAACCAGCTAGTTCTGTGATCTGGCCAGTGTTTCTGAATGATGCTCCCATGACTTCAGTCTTGTAGCCAAATTTTTTGTAGTAGTTGTAAATATCCGTGACTGAAATAACTCCTGGATCTTCAGCGCCGGTGTAGTCGATACCTGTGTCCTTTTTATACCAGTCATAAATTCTGCCTACGAATGGTGATATGAGTTGCACGTTGGCTTCTGCGCATGCGATGGCTTGTGCCTTTGAGAAGAGTAGGGTGAGGTTGCAAGCGATGCCTTCTTTTTCTAGTTCTTCAGCTGCCTTGATGCCTTCCCATGTGGAGGCTATCTTGATGAGGACACGCTCTTTAGATGCGCCATTTGCCTCATAGAGAGCGATGATTTCTTTTGCTTTAGAGATGGTGCCAGCGGTGTCGAATGAGAGTCTAGCGTCTACTTCTGTAGAAACACGACCAGGAACGATTTTAAGAATTTCTAGACCAAAGAGCACAAGAAGTTGGTCAATGATAGCTTCTGTAGTTTTGCTAGATGCTGAGGCAACGGCTTGGTCAACGATGTGTTGGTACTCGTCTTGAAGTGCAGCCTTGAGAATGAGTGATGGATTAGTTGTCGCATCTTGTGGCTGATACTGCTTGATGGACTCGAAGTCTCCTGTGTCAGCTACGATAGTGGTGTATTTCTTTAGTGAATCTAGTGATGTGTTGGACATGCGGACACTCTATGTCAGTGTGGCTGGCTAGTAAAAGGGAAATTATAGTCATCTACACAAAAAAAAGCCCCCTGAAGCGAGTTGCTCTAGGGGGCTAAATGTGTGAATTGATATTGAAGTATTACGCAACTGGCTCTGATGAGTCTCCTGGTGATTGATCAGAGTTTGGCTTATTAGCTGACTTAGCCGCTTCAGGGTCGTAGTTGCTGCTGTTTGGGTCGCTAGCCTTGCGAGCTTTAGATCCATTTACGATGAGGTTTCTACCTAAAAATGGCTGGTCGTGGAGCACATCGACAGCGCGTTTTGCTTCATCGACATTGAGCATCTGGACGAATCCGTAACCCTTAGACTTATGCGTGTGGCGGTTGTAAATGATCTCCACTTTTTTAACTGAGCCAATGCCTTTGAATAGGTCTTCAATGTCATACTCTGTGGCATCGTAGGAAAGGTTTCCTACATAGAGGCGCGGGGTCTCGACGGCGATTTTCTGAGGAGCCTTGCGCTCTTTCGCTACGCGTGTGTTAGTGCGAGCTGGCTTGGCTTGATTCGTGGATGCTTTAGCTGATGAATTAGCTGTTGGCGATGGTGTCTTAGTTCTCGCAGGTCTATTGGCTTGGAGTTTCTTGCGGATCTTGTCTTCACTAGTGAGCTTGAAAAAGATCAAGAACTTCTGCCAGCCAGAGAGAACGAGCGGCTTTGGTTTGTGCTGACGTGGTTTGCGGTTGTTGTTATTACGGTTACGGTTGTTGTTGCGATTACGGTTGTTGTTATTGCGATTATTGTTCTTACGGGGTCCGTTATTTTGTTGTTCTGACATGTTGTCTTTTGGTTGTGTGGTTTGAAGCCAAGCGAGTTATGATTGCTTTGTTGCCACTGATAGCCGAGATGTTATCTGCTGAGAGAGTGACTCGCGTCGAAGCAATGGAGTTAAGGTTCTGAGTAGAACGGATCCGTGCTTAGCTTTTAGTTGTCGAGCGATGAGCGGGACTCTTCGCACAAAATCCTGCAATAGCAAGCTCTTATTATAGTCGTATTGTGAATAACATTGTATCGTTGTGAGTCTCATATTACGCTGAGCAAGCACACCATTTTAGCTATCTCGTTGTTGTCTTCTCAGAAAACTATGCTTATGTTCCGCACAGATTCACTAAATGTAACTAACTAAACACCATCTCAAGATGAAACTACCACGCCTTTCCCTATCTATATTGTCTATATCTGCGATCAGTCTGATCATTTCTTCACTCGCATTATCTCCAGTAGCTTCGGCTCAAGAAGGCTACATTGTGCTAGAGCGTCACTCTAAGCGTGTGCTGTTAGCTCAAAATTCTGAGCAAGTCGTGAATACAGGTAGTTTCAGTCAGCTTGCAACTGCTAAGGTGGTACTGGATTGGGCCAAGCTATCAAATACTCCACTGTCGACGATGATGATTGTTCCAAGTGGTATTTCTAATGCAGGGCTAAGAAATTCCCTGAGCTTGCAAACTGGAGATCAGATTTCAATGCGCGATGCACTCTATTCTCTATCGCTAAATCAGGACAGCACGAGTGCTCTCGTTTTAGCAGACTATGTTGGTAAACACCTTCTGGCCAAACGTGGTAGGGGAGGGAATCCTTATAATGCATTTACTGCAGAAATGAATAATCTAGCAAGCTATCTAAAGATGAAGTCCACTAGGTTTAAAAGCCCAGCTGGTGGGCTTGGTAAAACGAGAATTTCTGACTTAGCGAAACTAGCGAGTTATGCATTAAAGAAAGAAGGATATGATTTTTACATGAAGCAGAAGACTAGATCAGTCACGGTAAAAAGAGTATCTGGTGCTAACCAAGCATTGAGGCTTACTAATACAAACAATCTACTAGGAAGTATGTCCATCAGTGGCTTAATGGTCGAGGGTTCAAATGCTGTTATGGCAGCGAATAAAGGGAACGTGGTGAAGAGGCTAGCTGATGGCAGAGCAGAGGTCACACCTAGACAGCTTGTGGTAGTAAACTTTGGTTCAGTGAATAGAGACGCTAGAGCCCAACAGCTAATCACATCTGGGTGGCAGGCTTACGAGACATGGAGAGCTCAAGGCTTCCCAAGGAGCGCGGATGGTAAAGAGTTTTTGAAGTAGGTTTACATGCGTTATATGCATTTAAGTTGACTTGAATGGAGCATACACCTATTACTTGTAGGTAATTTGTTCGCTCAGACCCTCATACTTTATGTTAGAAAACTCTACGAGCATGAAGAAAGCTGAGATAGG
>CALFBV010000088.1 GCA_937951395.1 uncultured Rubritalea sp. | reverse complement strand
GTTGTGGAGAAATATTCTGAGCGTGGGGAGGAGATATCAATTGTGATGATGACCGCTAACACAGCTAGGAAATTTGTCTCATGGCTTGAGCAGGATGCTAAGTCTCAAGGTCTTTTGGAAGAGGATCAATGCATTATTTATAAACAGGATAAAAGTCTGCAAGTGGGAGCTGCTGATAAATTGGCGGATAAGCAATTTAAAAAGCAATTTGGCACTAAGTGTATAGCAAAAGCCATCCCATATGCCACTCTGGAACTCACGAGTATACCCGCCGGGGCTCGTGTCTACATAGACGATGAGTGGGTGGGCATGACACCGATGACTCGGCCTAAGCTGCGTCCGAATAAGATGAAGCTAGAATTTAGTCTGGACGGATATAAGCGAATCATTCAACAAGTGGAGCTCTCGGATAACGAAGTGCGTCCAGTTTCGGTCACCCTCAAGCAGAATAGCGGAGTGGTGTTTGGGGAAGAATGGAATAATGGTTTGAAGGTGAAGATGGTTCCGTTTTCTCAGGGGAAAATGGCGTCTGTCTGGGAAGTGAGGGTTCAAGATTATCAACAATTTACTCAGGCTACTGGTCACCGCGCTCCTATTGATCCTCAGTTTCCACAGAAACCAGACCATCCAGTGGTTGGGGTGGATAGATCTGACGCGATAGCATTTTGCAAATGGCTCACTGAGAAGGAGAGAAAGGAAGATAGAATCAGTCAGCACCACGAGTACCGCCTGCCTAATGATGTGGAGTGGAGCCTTTTCTGTGGTCTCGCAGAGGAGCGGGGAGCTAGTCCAGTGGGTAGATATTATAATGCACAGCAGAATCCTAAACTGAGGGACGAATATCCATGGGGTATAGTGTTCCCGCCTTCTCAGAAGGTGGCTAACCTTGCGGATAAGGACGCGGCTAAAGCTTCTGCCATTTCTGATAATAGAACCATCCGTGGATATGCGGATGGATTTACGAATACTGCACCAGTGGGATCATTTAAACCGAACAAGCTTGGGATGTATGATGTCTCAGGAAACGTCTATGAATGGATTCAAGATGCCTATAGAGATGGCGATGACCCTGGGGTGGTGCGTGGTGGAAGCTGGGCTACATATCTGGAAAAGGATCTGAAATCTTGGAGTAGATTCGCCATTAACAAAGATGTGCGAGACAATCAGTATGGTTTTCGAGTGATCTTAGTGGATAGGACCGAGTAAGGAAAAATCGCTTATCAGTTGACTAAAATTTGGCATAGATTATTAACTTAAATCATCTATGAAAGATCCTATTACAGTATCCGTGACAGGAGCAGCTGGCCAGATTGGCTATGCTCTGCTTTTCCGTATTGCCTCTGGCGCTATGTTTGGTCCAGACCAGTCAGTGAACCTTCGCTTGATCGAGATCGAGCCTGGGATGAAAGCTCTTCAGGGTGTAGTAATGGAGCTAGATGACTGCGCATTTCCTACACTCAATGAAGTGGTAGCGACTAGCGATCTCAACGAAGGATTCAAGGGGGCAAACTGGGCGCTGCTCGTAGGCTCAGTACCGCGTGGCCCAGGAATGGAGCGTAAGGATCTACTTGGTATTAATGGTAAAATTTTCACTGGTCAGGGACAAGCGATAGCGGCAAATGCTGCTAGCGATGTGCGCACTCTTGTAGTGGGAAATCCATGCAACACAAACTGCCTCATCGCGATGAATGCAGCGAAGGGAATCCCGAACAACCAGTTCTTTGCCATGACAAGACTGGATGAAAACCGCGCAAAATCTCAGCTAGCCGATAAAGCTGGTGTGCATAACAGCGTAGTTACTAATCTCTGTATCTGGGGAAATCACTCAGCGACACAGTATCCTGATTTTACTAACACGCTCATCAATGGTAAGCCAGTAACTGATGCCATCAGTGATACAGAATGGCTCCAAGGTGAGTTCATTTCTACCGTCCAGCAGCGTGGCGCAGCGATCATTGCAGCGCGTGGAGCATCATCCGCCGCATCTGCTGCTAATGGCGTAGTAGACACCGTCCGTAGCCTCACCACGCCAACTCCTGATGGAGACTGGACTAGTGTGGCAGTCTGTTCTAGTGGCGAGTATGGGATCGATAAAGGGCTTATAGCTTCCATGCCTATCCGCACATCTGATGGTAAGACATGGGAAGTGGTAGAAGGTGTAGAGATCAATGATTTCTCACGTCAAAAGATAGACGCATCTGTACAAGAACTCCGCGAGGAGAAAGAGGCTGTAGCAGATCTGTTAGGATAAAATTCAAGCGTCCAATATGAGCTGCTTCAGAGCTATTCTTGTTGTAATAATAACTTTCACCGCGTGCTCACTAGTGAATGCGCAGAAGGTGACCATAGCAAAATGGCGAACTGAACACGCCGCGGCTCCTATCAAGGTAGCTAAAAAGAACCTAACGTTTCTTAAGATGATCCGCTTAGGCGTGGATCACCTTCCTGAAGAAAAATTTATGCAGCTTTCTAGTATGGGAGCTGCATTTTTAGGTCTAGAGAAAGAGGAGTCTATTCAGCTTGGAAAGACGATAGCCGCCTATTATCGGAGGATGCAAGATGAGGTGGAAAAGAAGAAGTTTCCATCTATCCCATCCGCGGTTAGTTATTGCTATTCAGAGAAAAAACTTACTTCTGGCTATGCGAATGTTTATGTGCCAAAGCTAGTGAATGAGAAGACTCCTGTGATTCTCTTTTTGCACGGCTATGGTGGTAGTTTTAGTTTCTATCTGCATTATCTAGCGACTTCATTTCCAGACAGCATTATCATCTGCCCAGCCTACGGAATCAGTATGAGCAAGGTTCCAGATGAGTATCTAAAAGAATGTTTAAGTAAGGTCTCTGAGACGCTCGAAACACCTCTCTCTAAGCCTATTTTGATCGGATTATCTGCAGGTGGAACTGGAGGGTTTAGGCATTATTCACGATGTGGTGATGACTACTTGGGCTTTGTCTGCATCGTCTCGCTCCCACCTAAAGATATTCTGGCTAATGCTCCGCAAAATGGAGCGCTGAGATTGTTGGCTGGCGGAGAGGAATCCTATGTAAAAAGCGGTGCACTAGGCCAGAGAATGAAGCAACTAAAACTTACCTCTAAATAAGTGAGAGTAGTAAAAGGGCAAGGTCATTACCTCATGCTGGAAGATGAGGTTAATACTAGAAAGTGGTTGGTGGGAACCGTTAACAGATTACTAGCCGCTCTCAGAAAAGGGAGGGGAGAAGAGTGATTTTTCAGTGAGAGTGGTCTGATAGAGTAACTTTTCTGGACAACGAAAGTGGAATTACTGATTCGTAATCTATTTCGCCAGTCTGGATGTGCTTTAGGTATTGATAGGGTGCCACGCATGTTAAAGAAATTACTCCAACTCAGATGCGGCCTCTACATCGATGTAGAAGCTGGCATTAGGATGTTCTTGGAGATATGAGGCGGAGACTATGTCGTTGACAGTGCCGTTTACAGCTTCGTTTACAATGGCTGCCTTGCCCGCGCCCCATGCTATTAGCACGATGCGTCTAGCGGCAAGGATTGTTCCGCAGCCCATAGTGATCGCTTTTGTTGGAACATTTTGAATTCCTCCGAAGGATTGTGCTGCGTCTTCTCTAGTGACTGTGTTGAGTAAAATAGCTCTTGTGAGCGAGTCCTTGGAAGAGCCTGGCTCGTTGAACCCGATGTGACCAGAGCGACCTATGCCTAGGATCTGAAGATCGATGCCGCCAGCATCCTTGATGTCTTGCTCGTATTGCTCGCAGTGAGCAGGCATCTCGATATCACTGACCATTCCGGAAGGAAGATTGATGTTCTCAGGCCTGATGTCGATGTGGTTAAAAAGATTCTCGTGCATGAACTGCCAGCAGCTTTCCGGGTGCTCACGGTCTAGCCCTGCATATTCGTCTAAGTTAAAGGTGATGACATTTTGGAATGATAGATCGTCATGAAGGTGTAGATGGATGAGTGCCCTGTAGAAGAGGATAGGTGTTTTTCCAGCAGCCAGCCCTAGTATGGTGGGTTTGCCGATGGAGTCATTGAGACGGATGAGCTCAGCTGTCTCAGAGGCGATCTTAGTCACTGCCGTGTGACTGTCTTCGAAGATTTCTGTAATTATTTTTCCGGCGTTTGATGTGGCGTTTCGTTCATAGATTTGTTTTTTTGAAATGACTGGGTTACTAATGTATTTCTTAGGAACAAGAGCGTAGAAGCAGAAGACGAGGGGGTAGGCGATGATGCCGCAGAAGATGGCAGTGGTAGCTACACCGACGGCAAAATTAGCTAAATTCACTGGTTCGTTAAAATAGGGGATGACACGTTGGATATCGATAAAGTCTAGCCAGTGGAAATCTAAAAATCCTCTGATCTTGGCTCCCACACGCTGCTGGAAAAGCATCAAAAATACTTGAGTGATGGGATTACTTACCCAACAGGCTGCAACGGCGATTGGTATATTACCGCGGCCAATGAAGCAGAAAATGGCAGCAAGTAGCATTTGAAATGGAATGGGCAACATCGCGCAGAAGAGCCCGATGGATAGACCAATAGAAACGCTCCTGACACAGGGCCTCCACATGTCGCGATTGAAAAACTTGATGACGATTCTATTTAGCCAGCTGACTTTACGGATGCGGCGATGTCTGAGTGTGCGGTAAGATCTCCGCACCAGTTTAGAATAGAAACGCTGCATATTAGCTAGTCATCTAACTGCACGATTTTGATAGGGCTTGAGGACTTGTTTTGTTGTGAAATAGATTGCGCTAAGGTGGAGGTATTACCGTCTTCACTAGATGTATTTTTGTCAGGTGCATCTTCCCCGGAGAGAGCGTTTTTGAGAGCTCCTTCTACGAGTTGACCGCAGTGGATCTTCATAGGAGGAAGAGCACCTAGATCGGCTGATAATTCTTCTGCGTTGAGTTTAGCTGCTTCTTCAGCGGTCTTTCCCTTAAGCATTTCTGTAGCCATAGATGCCACAGCGATAGCTGTTTGGCAGCCGAAGCTCTGAAATGAGGCTTTATCGATGACTTTCTTACCATCTTTCTCAGTGAATTTTAGCCACATCCGCAGCATATCTCCGCAGTCAGGAGACCCCACGGTGCCCACAGAATCTGCATCTGCCATCTCACCTTGGTTCTGGGGATTTGCAAGGGTGTCTCGCACTTTTTCTTCAAACTCACTCATATCAAACTCTATATTCTAGGTAGATAGATTAGCAAGTGAGAAAGTGTGAAGTACTGGGGAATTATTTCTGTTTAGAATTTACTCCGTCTCTCGCTGCATAGATGAGGAAGACGTCTCAGTATCTTCGCTACTACTTGGCATATTAGAGGAGATGGGGGAAGGGCGGGATGCTTTCTTGAGAGAGGTTCTCGCTTGAGCTTCTTTATCAAGAGTATGTTTGGCGAGCTTGTCCTCGAAGGATTCTAGTAGCTCTACGTTTGCAAGGCGACCTTCTAGTTCTGCATTGTGCGCCTGAATGTCTTCTAGGTTTTTGTTTAGTGAGCGTATTTCTTTTCTTAGGATGGTGAACTCTTCATTGTATGCTTCCTCTGTTTTTGGTCTGCCAAAGATCCATATACAAGCGGTGCCTACAGCTGCGGAAACAGCGGTAGCCATGGGTAAATAGCTCGCTCCTGCGAGGTTGTCCCCCCATATGCCATAAATGCCCATGAGCAGGATAGTGCCACCAGCAATAATTCCGGTGGCAGCGGTCTTGATTACGTTGTTAGCTGTATTTCCAGGTGTGAGAATACGCTCTATGGCGCTTTTTTTAGGCTCGTGTCGACTTTCACGACGTTCTCTGTAGTCGTCATCATCATCATCGTCGTAACGTTTCTTAGATCTGTATTTATCTCTGTATCTTCTGTCCTTGTCACCCATGGCTTAGTTTATTATAGATTTTCGATTCTAAAAACAACTGGCTCTGAATTAACAGAATCTAAAGCGAGCACTTTTTTCAGTGTTGCTTTGAGTTTTCCGAAAGTACAGGTATGCAGTAAAAAGACCATATCCACAAATTCTTTATCTGGGTTTTCTGGATCCACTGGTGAGTGAGTTCCTGAGATTCCAACACCATCATTGGCTAGGACTTGTGCGATGTCTGCTATCACACCAGGTCTGTCTATGACATCAAACCTCACGTAATAAGGAGTGGATGTGTCATCGATAGATTTAACTTTTGAGTCTTCTGAGTAAGGGAGGAATCCACGGTGTGGTGAGCCAGAGGAAATAGTGTGAGCAGCATCCACGATGTCTGCTACCACTGAGCTAGCCGTTGGTTCCTTGCCTGCACCTCTGCCGTAAAATAAGGAGTCACCACTAGCGTCACCCTTCACAGCTACAGCATTGAAGACACCGTTGACACTGGATAGGATATGGCTTTTAGGGATAAATGATGGCTGTGTTCTGAGCTCGATCTGACCATCAGAATGCTTGCGAACTACGGAAAGAAGTTTAGTTGCGTAGCCTAGTTTGTTAGCAAATTCTATATCCGTGCTAGTGACGCGTTCTATGCCTCTCACGTAAACTTCTTCTGGATCAATGACAGAACCGTAAGCCAGTGTGGCTAGTAGAATTGACTTGTGAGCCGCATCCCAGCCATTGACATCGAGAGTAGGGTCAGACTCAGCGTAGCCAAGTTCTTGTGCTTCTTTGAGAGCCTCTGGGTAGCCGAGGCCAGCATCAGTCATGCGCTCTAGAATGTAGTTAGATGTGCCGTTGATAATGCCGACCATGGACTCAATGTCGTTTCCAACATAGCTTTCCTGAACCGCCTTGATGATAGGAATGCCGCCTGCGACAGCTGCTTCGAAATGGATGGCCGCACTGTGCTCCTGCGATAGGGCGAATAGCTCAGCACCGCGCTCTGCGAGTAGAGCTTTATTACCAGTCACAACAGTTTTTCCAAGCTTGAGAGCAGCAGCCACAATGTCAAATGCAGTGGTTGTCCCACCAATGAGTTCTACTACGACATCAACATTCTCATCGCTGACGACATCATTCCAGTCTGCGGTGAACATCGTATCTGGAGCATCTTCTATACGCTTCTTACTAATGTCCCTAACAGCTGCCTTGACGATGTCGATTTTGAACTGATTGTTAGATCGGTCGCTGATAAGTTGTCCGTTTTTCTGGAGTGTTTCCCAGACTCCAGTCCCTACGGTTCCGAAGCCCACGAGCCCTACTTTAATACTTTTGATTGGTGCTGTCATGATGTTAAATTGTTAGCTGTTGTGTGTTTCTTTAAATTGAATAGTCACTTGATTTCCAGTGATGGTCACAGTGGGCTGATCCTCTGGGATAGAGCTAAGTTCAGTAGCTAATTTGTGAAATGTTACTGCGTCTTGCTCACTCGTCCAGTTTGTTTTCCACGTGGAGATGTGAATGTTAGTATCTTGGGTAATGGTGAGTGCGTCAGAGGTAAGTTTCTTAAATAGGCTCGTATTCTTCTCGCCTAGATCCTCACCTAGTTGCATTAGGTAAAGCATCACAGTGACTTGTCCGAGCTCAGTGCTGAGATGCTGATCTGGCGCTAGTGGGTCCCGGTGACTAGCTTTTCCTCCATCCATTAGAGGCATGCGCTTAGCGAAGATGGTAGCAGTAGATCTCGGCATGTGTTTATACAGCTCAGGGAATACGGAATCATTCTGCAGCATGATGTCCTCTATGTAGGTCTTACCATGGATAGTCGGGAACGTTGTCAGACCGCGGACTAGAAGAGGTAGAGATTTGATGACTTCCTTGGCTTCTTCATTTGGCTTCACCTGCTTGGTATGTCCGCCTTTGAATGCAGTTATGTTCCTATAGCGCTGAGCGATGGAGCTAGCTCTGCCCTTGATGAATCCTTCGCGCGCATGAAAGGCATCGTCTGTTAGATTGCTTTTCTCATCCTCAGCGAGTGGAAAATTTAACTCTAGCAGCGCGATGGATAGGTGTTTGATGACACTAGTGATGTGGAATAGATTTTCATCATCGAATTCCTTTGAAAGTAAAATCTCATTAGTGCTAGAATCATAGATGGCGACCGCTCCAGTAGTCTCCGCTATCGCTAGCTGACCGAGTAGATTTTGATTCGGGGGCAAGATCCCCAGTTTGATAAAGGCATACTCACGCATGGACATTTCCTCTATGCCAAACTGCTGTGTGTATCTGTA
>CALFBV010000087.1 GCA_937951395.1 uncultured Rubritalea sp. | reverse complement strand
CTGTATGACAAAATAAACGACTATAAGTAGTTAAGAGAAACGCTCGATTATCAAGAATAGAAAATATAAAAATACGTCAAGGTGGGGTGACCGACGGGGCTTGAACCCGCGACAACCGGAATCACAATCCGGGGCTCTACCAACTGAGCTACGGCCACCGTCTCCTTTAACGCTGGGCGGAAACTAGCGAAAACATGTATTTTGGCAAGACTAAAATGTGAAAAATTTGAATTTATTTTATAGGCAAGAAGTGTAGCTTTCGCTTCACAAACTAACATCTAGTGACTAGCTTCGGCTCATGCAGGATGATAATAAGAATACGAGCGACCTATTGAGCGCTCTGAAGGATCGTGATGCTGAGGCATTCCTGCTGGCTGCTGAGGGCCTACACTATGCGGACTTGGCTGATACGTTTGAGGATCTTAATAAGGAAGAAAGGGATTTTTTCTCGGCTACTATTGGTGCGGAGAGGTTCTCCGAGGTTATTACTGATCTTCCGGACTCGATGGTGGAGGAGGCTCTGGGGGAATTTAGCTCTGATGACCAGAGAGAGATTTTAGATCAGGTATCTGATGATGACCGGGTGGACCTGCTGCAAGATGTTTCTGAGGAGACGCGGCATAAGCTGCTAGAACTGGTGGAGCCGGATGATATAGAGGTCACTAGGTCACTGCTACGCTATGATGAGGATACAGCTGGCGGTAGGATGACTACTTCATTTGGTAAGATAAGGCTAGGGCTCACGGTGAAAGAGGCCTTAGACGAACTGCGGGCTTCTCATGTAGATTCTGAGACACTGGCGCGGGTGTATGTGACAGATGAGAAGGATCGCTTGATCGGTAGACTGAGAATCCGAGATCTGGCTTTTAACAACTGGGATACTCCTGTGAGTGGAATTTTCCGTCCTTGTAAGCATACTATTTTGGCTTCAGCTGATCAGGAGGAGGCTGCGCAGATGTTTTCTAAATATGATCTCATAGTGCTTCCGGTGATCGATGAGCACGATCGGATGTTAGGGATTATTACTTATGATGATGCGCTTGAAATCATTGAGGAGGAATCTACTGAGGACATTGAGAGAATGGCGGGTATGGCGGGCAATGTTTCTGAGGAAAGTTATCTGAATACCACTTTGAGCACGCATTTTAAGCGAAGGTTCCCTTGGTTGCTCGGTTTGGCACTACTCGCAATAGCCTCTGGATATGTGATGTTGAAATTTGAATATGTGCTGGATCAGTTGTTTGTGTTGGCGTTGTTTCTACCTATGGTGGTAGCTGCTGGCGGCAATACCGGTGGACAGGCCTCCACGATGGTGATCCGTGCGATGGCGCTGGGTGAACTAGGAGCTGGATCGACTACTCGGGTTGCATGGAAGGAGTTACGGTTAGGGATTTTACTCGGATCGTCGTTGGGGATCTGTATTGCTTTGACTACGTTTTTTGTGCTGCCGTTTTTCTATACTAACATGCCTGTTGAGGTTGGTTTTTTTAGATTTGGGGTTGCGGTGGCGATATCGCTCACCGCTCAAATAACTACTTCTACCCTAGTAGGCTCATTGCTACCGATTGGGGCTCGTAGGGCTAATATTGATCCTGCAGTGGTGGCTGCTCCGGCTATTACTACGATTGTGGATGTCTCTGGGATGGTGATTTATTTCTTGGTTGCTAAGCTGATGTTATTTTAGGAAGCCTTTTAGGAGATCTTTACCGGCTTTTCTTAGCGGGTCTTCTTTTCCGTCTTTGTCGTTGCCTAGTAGGCTATCGAGGAGGTCTTCTGCTGGTTTTGCTAGTTTGTTTTTCAGTCTTATTTTGGGGCTTGAAAGCTCTCCGGATGATTCTATATGGAGGGTGATTTTTCCATTTTCTATCAAGGTGTTGTTGCCGGCTATTTTTTCTGAAAATTTTCCTAGAACTCCGCCTAATTTGTTTGAGATAACTTCTCCTACGTGGAGTTTTATTCCTAGCATATGCTGGTTGTTTCCTGTACCTAGCCATGATTGTGCGAGCGCTTCTAGTTCCCAGTCATTTACTTTTATTGAGAGTGGATCTAGTAGGGTGCTGATGCCTAACTTGTAGCTCACCCTAACAGATTGATCATTTTTGAAGGCTACTTTTTCTGGGATTTGAAGTGACTTTATTCCTATTTTATTGATTACGCCTGCGGCTTTCCAGATACTACTGAGGGCTGGAACTTCTTTGGTGAGATAGGATTCTGAATCTATGTTGACCGAGAGAACCATGTCGGGTTCTAGGTCTCCGTTTTCGGTATTGAATAGGGTGAGGTCTGATTCGGCTGTGGTGATAATCTTTCCGTAGTCTGTGCCGGCTTCTAGTGACTGGAGATCGAATGCTCCTCCGATTTTGATTTTGGCATTGTTTACTGAATCGAGTTTATCTGGGTTCACGTTGATATCTAACAAACTAATATAGACTCCCCTGCCCTTTATTGCAAGTTGGGTTTTTTCGACGATTAGATTTAGCTCTATGTTAGATAGACTGATTTCGTTGATCTGTGTGATGAAATCTTCATTCTCTTTGGCGTTAAACTTCTTGGTTTTTACGGTTTTCTTTTTCCCTGGTTTGGCGAACAGTTTTTCTATACTGGTGTCGCCATTTTCGTAGAGGGTTGCGTTTAGGATTACTCCATCGAAGCTGATGTTTTCGACTAGGATTTTCTTGGATAATATTTCCCAGATTGAGATATTGAAGCTGGCGGACTTTAGGTGGATGTCGCCCTTTTCGATGGGCGTGCGTTGATCATGTGGAGTTTTCTGGTCTGCATCTGAATCTCTCTGAGTGATGATGACGTCGTTTAGATCTACTGTTCCGGTGAATCCGTATAGGTTGACGTCGATGTCTTTGACTTGAATGCGACTGTTGATAGACTTCTCGATGGCTGCTACGAGGTAGTCTCGGTTGAGGTAAGATTTAGCAAAGAAGAACCCTGCAATGGTGACAATGACCAGGATGAAGATGATGCGGATGATCCATTTTTTCATGTAGCTAATGTGGCATAGAATTGGGAAGAAAACCAATAGAAGATTGACTGATTTGAGTTAGGAGGTGATTTTGAGGCATGAGTGAACGTTTAGTAACTAAGATTACCGTAATGGGGCTGGGTATTATTGGAAGCCGGTGTGCAGATAATTTAGCCAAAGCTGAAATGGATGTAAGAACTTGGAATCGGACGGTGAAGGGTCGTGAAGATGAGGCGCCTAGTGCGATGGATGCTGTTAGTGATGCGGATGTAGTTGCGTTTTATTTGAAGGATGGCGTGGCTTGTCGAGAGGTGTTTGATCAGATCCGCAGCTGCCTAAAATCGGGCGTTATTTTATTAAACCATTCGACGATTGATCTGGAGACTACTCAGTGGCTAGCTGGTGAGTGTGAAGCTCTGGGATGTGCATTTTTAGACTGCCCTTTCACAGGAAGTAAAGTGGCGGCTGAGAATGGTGAGTTAGTTTACTATGTGGGTGGTGATGAGAAACTGTTAGAGATGTATCGAGAGATTC
Organism: uncultured Rubritalea sp.; assembly: GCA_937951395.1. Taxonomy (GTDB): domain Bacteria; phylum Verrucomicrobiota; class Verrucomicrobiia; order Verrucomicrobiales; family Akkermansiaceae; genus Rubritalea. The sequence continues at coordinate 5,989 of CALFBV010000087.1, read as the reverse complement.
TTGAGGTGACTGCTAAGGAGGTTATTCCTGTTGGAAAAGTGGGTAACGCTACGGTCATCAAGGTGGCTACAAATTTAGTTTCTGCTTCTACTGTTCAGGCGTTGAGTGAAGGACTGGCTATTGCTTCTGCACACGGGATATCTCCAGATAGTTTCATTTCTGCTGTGGATGGGAATGCTTGTGGATCTGTTCTTGCCGCGATGAAGTTACCTACAATGGTGCAGGGTGAATATGAGACGCATTTCTCTCTAGATAATATGCTAAAGGATGCTAAATTCGCGATGCAACTGGCGGAGAATGCTAAACTCAAGACTCCTGGGATAAGGACGACTGCTAGTGTGATGCAGAGCCTCTGTGATAGTGGATCTGCTGAGTTAGACTACTCGGCCCTTTATAAACAATTTGAACAATAATAACGATGAATTCACTACCTAATACGATACAAAATCTTACTAATAGAGCTATATTCAGAATTTTTGGAAATGATGCTGAGCGTTATCTGAATGGGCAGGTTAGTCAGGATGTTAGACTCGCTAGTGAGACGGCTGCTATTTATTCTATTGTGGCTAATTTCAAGGGCAAGATGGAGGGAGATTTTTATATTCGCCGCTTTGAAGGCAGCTTGTTGATCGATACCAGTGAATGCCAGAGGGAAAGCTTGTTTTTGCGATTAGACAAGTATCTGATTGCTGATGATGCCGAGATCGTGGACGTCTCTGATGAGTTTAACTTGTATCATATACTTGGAGATACTGGGCATGATTACCCGAGCTGGGAGTGTAATCGATATGGTGTAATAGGGACAGATTATTTATTACCCGCTAGTGAAAACTTACCTCTAGGTGATGAAGATTTTGATTGGGATCATTTGAGAATTTCTAACCGTATCCCACAATGGGGAAATGAGCTGGATGAGGACACTCTTCCTCCTGAAGCTAGAGTTGAAAGCCGCGCTGTATCTTACACTAAGGGGTGCTACACCGGGCAAGAGGTTATTTCACGGATGAAATCTTCGGGGAAGACGAACCGGCATCTGGTTCAGTTTACCTTTGATAAGGAAATAAAGGTTCCTTGTGAGCTATTCATTTCTAGCGATACTGATAGAAAATCTGGTGCTTCTGTGACCAGTATATGTGCTCACGATGATAAATGGATAGGCCTAGGATATCGGACTCGCAAAGCGGAAGCTATCATCTCGTTTTATGATGCTGACGAGAATATTGCTACCGTGGTTTGACTAGGTCTTGGACTTGTCTCTGCCTAAAAACTCAACTCCTATCATTACTGCTGCGCCTATCAGCATAACGGCGATAGCTATCCAGAAGTTGGTATCAATTTCTGGGAGGTAACGTTCGTAGCCTGTGGTCTTTTCTTTACCGTTTGCGAAGATAGCTTTGATGTCATTTTTCCATGGCCAGATAGTAACGAGTGAGCCTGCGACGAAACCTGTGATGGTGGCTACTGCTACATCGTGAAATTTACTGAACAACCAGCTAAGTAGACGTGAAAGAGCAGCCATCCCTGCTACGGCGCCTATGCCGACCGGGATGAGAATCGTGAGTGACTCCTTGAAATTCATATCACCAAGATTCTTGAGTGAATCGACCATAATGAGATTGTAGTTACCCATGAGGATGAGGACGAATGAGCCTGAGACCCCTGGTATAATCATACTGCACATCGCTACTACTCCGCAGATCATTAGATAAAAGATACTCTCGTTTTGTTGGGCCTGGGGAAGGAATGCCATGGAGACTGCGATGGCACAGCCTATGACTAATCCGAAAACGGCTCCACTAGACCAGTGTTTTACCATTTTGAAGATAGACCAGATGGAGGCTGCGATAAGTCCGAAGAAGAGAGCTGAAATGAGGATAGGATGATGCGTGAAGCCATAGTCGAGCACACGGGCTAGAGTTAACAGCGCCACCAGGACTCCAAACGTTAGAGTCGCAAGAAAGCCTGCATCGATGTGTTTGATCAAATCAGAGAACTTTCTACCTAATAGAAGTTTGAGAGCTACACCATCGAAGGATTTGATAGAGTTTATAAGCCGCTCATAAATACCAGTAACAAATGCGATAGTCCCGCCTGATACACCGGGGATGACATTTGCAGCACCCATGGCAAAGCCTTTTAGAAAAGTAGAGAGATAGTTCATTGCACTGCGTTAAGGGGATTCGTGAAATAATCAATCCGAAACTAGATAGATTGATAAAATACGCTATTTGCGAAATGGCCGAAGAATGCTTATAATCATGATAATATGAAAAGAAAAATTATCCTCTCTGTACTTTCAGTAGCCACGGTATTCATGGTAAATAGTTGCGCTCCTAACACACCCGCTGCTCGCATTGCTAAATATCCGGCCTTATTTGAAAACCTCTCTAGCAACGATAAAGAACTAGCCCCGCAAGGTAAGATTAAAAAGGGAATGCATCGAGACGGAGTTATTCTGGCATGGGGAAAACCCGATCGTCAGACAGAGGGTTCACGCAATGGAAAATCTTTTGAACAATGGGTCTACACCACTGCTGATCCCGTTTATACTCAAGGTTTTCACCATTACGCAGCATATGGATATAACAGATATGGATATGGTAGATACGGCAGACATGGACACCGTAGAATTGGATATGGTGTGGGCTTTGGCCCAGAGGTCTACTACGTGCGACGCACCGCTGCCACAGTGGACTTTGATCACAATGGTAAGGTCACAGAATGGGTGACTCAAAGGTAAATCTCCCCACTACAAATTCAACACAAAAACGCCGCTTAGGATTTCTCCCAAGCGGCGTTTTAGTTTATAAAATTCTATCTATAATGAACTATGATGTTGCGCTTTCGACTCGCTTGAGAACTTCTTCGTAAGCGCCCATCACACCACCTAGATCTTGGCGGAAGCGGTCTTTATCCATCTTCTTACCAGTCTCGATGTCCCAGAGACGACATGTATCAGGGCTGATCTCATCTGCTAATACTATCTTAGCATCTGCATCTTTAGTACGACCAAACTCGATCTTGAAATCAACGAGCTTAAGTCCGCAGCGCTTGAAGAAATCAATCATCACATCATTTACGATGAGTGCCTTTTTCTTAAGTTCTGCACATTCATCAGGTGTCGCTAAGCCCATTTCACGAGCGTAGTCATCATTGATGAGCGGATCACCTAGTTCGTCAGACTTGTATGAAAATTCTACGATTGGAGAATTAAACACTGTCCCCTCTTCCACGCCCATACGCTTGCTAAATGAACCAGCAGCGATATTGCGGACGATGACTTCTACCATGAGAATATCTACGTTTTTCACGAGGAGGTTTATCTCATCGATCTGATCAAGCAAGTGAGTTTCCACTCCCTTAGTCTCAAGCATACGATACATCGCAAGCGTGATCGCCGTGTTGAGTCTGCCTTTGTTTTCAAACTCAGCCTTCTTTTCCGCGTTAAATGCAGTGGCTTCATCCTTATACTCCATGCGCAGAACGTTAGGATCGTCCGTCGTAAAGAGTCTCTTCGCTTTTCCTTCGTAAAGTGGTTCCATGTGCAGTGATGTAGTAGTTTCTGACGCTGTGGTCAATTCACATTTTGAAAATTATTCGCCTTCGCTTCTATGTAAAAGATCATCTCTATCGTCTTTTCCATCTTCGTTATTAGAACCAGGAATAATTAAACCAAAGAATACCGTCACAATCGTGTTAATCGGATAGAACCAAGCGAAACTTATCGATGGCTTATGGAAAAAATCCTCAGGGTTTTCCATGAGACCTAGACCTTTGATAAGATTATATACATCTGGCAATGCCCACGCTGCGACCAAAACAGAGAAAATAACACCTACTAGTATTCCACGGAAGCTTGCTTGGGATTTCCATGGCCCTATCGCTAAGATTAGAATTCCGAGTAATGCTCCATAAACGTAAGCTACCATGCGGAATGCCAGGCCGATCAAATCTTTATCACCACCCTCATTGTAGTTAAAGCTCAGCAGAATCGAAACTGTGGATAAAATCACAGCCCATCCTAAAACCAACATTCGCGATTTTTTAACCATTATATTATCCGCTCCATGTTCTTCCATGTATTTCTTACCATAATACGCAGATAAACTAGTCTGTGATAAAGCCGCCAAGATCGAGTCCAGACTAGAAACTGCTGCCGCAAATGCACCGGCAATAATCAATCCTTTTAATCCAGTAGGTAAGACAGTGACAATCCAGACTGGGAATACGTTATTACTGTCTTTAGCAAACAACGCCGCTTCTTGAGCAGTAGGGTCATGAACTACATACCAAGCAAACAGACCTGTTCCAACCATCAACATTAAGAGTGTGATCACCTGTGAAATACTACTCCAAACGATTGCCTTCCGCGCATCTGACTCAGTTCCACAGCAGAACATCCTCTGAGCATTAAGTTGGTCAGTTCCAAATGCTGCCACATTCTGAAATGGCATCGCTATCACAGCCACCCAGAAAGTGTATTGCATCATCGGATCTTCAAATGGTGAGGTCATATCGAACCACTTAAACTTATTTACTACCTGCCCTTCCGAACCTATCACATTAGAATTTATCGCCACAAACTGATCCCAACCTACAGCATTTAGCAACCAAATGAGCGCGGTCACGCCTCCAACGATAAATACAAAGAACTGCATCACATCCGTCCAAATCACCGTCCGCATACCACCCATAAGCGTCCACACTACCGCGAAAACACCTATCACCACGATACACCACTCCATAGGCATGCCCGTGACTACTTTTAGAATAATAGCTGTCACCAAAACTCTCACACTTTGCCCGAGGATCGACCCCATGCTGAATAAAATCGTGACTAGCTTTTTCACCCTCTCACCCAGCTGATTCCCCATAAAATCATAGGGACTGAAAATTTCTCGCTGGTAATACAATGGCACCAAATAAAACCCGACAAAGAAACGAGCAATAATCGAGCCGATTCCCCAAACGAGATAACTAAAGTCACCATTGAGGGCAAACACCGTTCCAGGCACACCGATAAATGTGAGCGCACTAATCTCAGTAGCGATGATAGAACCACTGACAGCTGGCCACGGGAGAGACTTACCACCTAGGAAGAAATCCTTGATTGTAGCCTGCTGACCTCTGAGAGCATGACCTACTAAAGTAGTAAGAGCCATATAACCGAAGACGACAAACCAATCTATCACTCCAAAATAATCATGTATTTCTTCCATGCCGTAGACCCTAGATAGCAACTCGTCTCAAGTCCAACATCTAATGCTCAGGAATACAAATTCTGTTCATTTTCTGAAATTTTGCTAAACAGTAAGTCTATTCATGATCGACTACACCACACTCAAGACCCTACTAGAAAGACGCCTCGAAGTCATCGCTGACACAAAGCTACGCGACAAAGACCCAGATGAACAACTACGTCAGCTCCAGACTGTGAGCGAAGACATCACTCGCTGGGCAAATGAGACCAAAGGCATCCCCCAGCAGCTCAATCATTTTCTCAAGCAGTCCAGCCTGAACAAAGCTTTGGAATATATTCAAGCCATTACTAAAAATTAACCATCACCTTCAAAAAAAAATACTGCCAAATTCATAGAGATCGCTTACTTTCAAATTATGACAACTAAAACTGACATCCTCGATCTCTACTTCATGGACTCGCGCGCCAAGCTGCTAGACATCGCATCTTATCTTGACCGCCTAGACCGCCACGAAGGGGAAATAGACTTTCGCCACGAGGGATTTCTCAACGCTCTCCAGGCTATGCTTGATGCCAAGGAAAACCGCACAGCGACCGTTCTCAACACCCTCTCAGATCACTCTACCGAAGTTGCCGAAACCGCGACCATCCAAGTAGCCTACGGAGCTCCACAAACTAAATAATTTCAAATCAAGTAACCATGCACTACATCGAACCTCACGCACACATGGTCAGCCGGACTACCGCTGATTACCAACGACTCGCCATGGCAGGCTGTGCCGCCCTATG
>CALFBV010000086.1 GCA_937951395.1 uncultured Rubritalea sp. | reverse complement strand
AGCAGATGCTGTGCCACCTGTGAGAGATTTTCTAAACATAGTTTATGAGTAGTTACCACGATATGGCAAGAAAGGATCTGAGATAATTAAAAAACTTGCCTCTAATCACTGTAATTTGATGGTCTAGAGGTAAGTTTTATGCTCATAGTGCTTCATGTTTGAGGAAGATGATCTAATAAAAAACCTAGTGCCTGCGGTGGAGCAGCAGCTTGAGTCTGAGCAGACGCCCTTTGTGAAACAAACTCTAGATAGGTTAGTGAAGTCCGATGAGGAAATAGATGAGGGTGAGGGGAAAATGATGATCGCTCTCTGCTTGGCGGATGAGTCGAACAGAATGTTCATCGATAAACGTGATTTCGATTTAGCTAGATACAAGGGGCTGCTAGATGCGCTTCCTGAGATGCCAGAGGGCTAGATACGAGATGAAATCTTTCAACATACATTTCCTCGCATCAGAAAAAATCAACATAGGCGCGGGGATTGTGAGCTGCCCTAGCGGTGATATGGAAAGCTAGCTCCGCATGAAGGTAAGGGTTATGCGGAATGCATACAGAGGCATGGGATCAATGGATTTGCTTTGAAATGCAGACTGGGAAATTTTTGGTAAAGCCGAAGTAGTTTGCTTCAAGGCACAAAAAAGCCTTTATCCGACGCTCGGATAAAGGCTTTGAAATATGCTGTTACTGAGAAATTAGATTCCGAATCTCTCGTAGCGTGTGATGGTGATTGTGTCACCTAGGTCCTTGCCTTTAGCTGCGAGGAGTTTCGCGATGCTGATGTCTGGATCTTTTACAAATGCTTGCTCAGTGAGAACTTGCTCGCTGTAGAACTTGTTGATCTTACCGATGAGGATCTTGTCGATGATTGCCTCTGGCTTACCGTCAGCAAGAAGTTGCTTGCGGTTGATTTCGTTCTCTTCTTCTACTACAGAGGCATCTATGTCATCACGTGATAGACCAGCTGGGTTAGCAGCAGCGATGTGAAGTGTGATGTCTCTCAGTAGTGTTGCGAAGTCATCGCTAGAAGTGGTAGCTGCATTTTCTGCTGCTACTTCTAGAAGAACGCCGACCTTGCCACCCATGTGGATGTATGATGCGACTGCTCCTGTTCCTGAAACTTCGAAACGTGAGAGGCTAGAGATTTTGATCACTTCACCGAGTTCTGCGAACTTAGCTCCGAGTGCGTTCTCTACTGTGCCTTCACCGAATGGGACTGATTGCGCGTCTTCTGCTGTAGCTGCACCGCTGGTTGCGATCGCTCCGAGCAGCTCAGCTACCCATGCCTGGAATGCATCGTTCTTAGCAACGAAGTCAGTCTCACAGTTTACCACCGCAAGGATGCCTGAGTTACCGCATTCTGCTACGTGAGCAGCTACGATGCCTTCAGATGTCTCACGGTCTGCACGATCACCACGCTTGGCCTCTCCCTTTTCGCGGAGGAGTTTAGCAGCGGCATCGAAGTCACCGTTAGTTTCTGTTAGAGCCTTCTTACAGGCCATCATGCCTGCACTTGTTTGTTTACGCAGTTCTGATACTGCCTTTGCTGTAATAGCCATATCTTAAATGTATAATAAATGTTAGTCTGAACTATCCTTTAGAAGCAACCACGATAGAATCTACGAGGTTTTGTAGGATGATGCGGATTGAGCGGATAGCGTCGTCGTTTCCTGGGATTGGGTAGTCAACTTTTGCTGGGTCAGCATTTGAGTCAACGATAGCAATCACTGGGATGTTAAGACGGCGAGCTTCTGCTACTGCGATAGTCTCACGAGCAGAATCAACGATGACAATAGCGTCTGGGAGCTTCTCCATGTCGCGGATACCGTCAAGGTTACGGAAAAGCTTAGTACGCTCACGTCCGAGTGCGGCGAGTTCTTTCTTAGACATTGCCTTGAATTCAGCAGACTTCTCGATGTCTTCAAGATATTTGAGACGCTCTACAGATCTGCGGATCGTAGTAAGGTTAGTAAGAGTGCCACCGAGCCAGCGATGATTCACGTAGTATTGGCCAGCTGCTCCAGCTGCTTCTTTCACTGCGTTTTGAGCTTGGCGTTTGCATCCTACGAAGAGGATCTTCTTGCCTTTGCCAGCGAGTTCTGTGAGGTAGTTGCTCGCTTTATCGAGGCACTGCACAGTTTTCTCTAGGTCGATGATGTAAATTCCACCTTTGTCCTTCATGAGGTAAGGCTTCATCTTTGGGTTCCATTTGCGCGTCTGGTGTCCGTAATGAACTCCAGCGTCAACCATCTCTTTAATTAGTTCGTTAATCATTTTGTTTAAATCGCTTACCTTGATTCAGATAAGCTGTATTTAGGGTGAAAAGCCCGTCGCATTTAGGGTCCTCGCTTGCCAGTACTTTTCGTTTTTTTGCGGCGGCTAAAAACAAGCGCGCGCGGGCTTAACCTACTGGTAGTGATTTAGCAAGGGAATTGATGCGATGTTCTTGAAAAAAATGAGCTAGTTTAACTTAACTAAGTATGGTTAGAAGTATGGGATAGGTCTGGGGCTTGACGCTCGCTTGGGGCGACTATATGAGTATTGTATGAATATTTCAGAAACAGCCTCATTGATAGCGCATCGCCGTAGTATAAAGCCAGTAGACATGGACTCTGAGAAGGAGATTACTGATGGCATGTGGCGGACGCTTATCGAATGTGCGAACTGGGCACCTAGTCATGGGCATACTGAGCCTTGGAGATTTACTATTTTTCGTGGCGAGAGTAGAAAGCATCTCGCGGGAGCGCTACAAGAAGCTTATAAAGTGGATACTCCAGAGGCAGAATTTAAGCCTGAGAAGTATGAGAAAATGGGACTGAACCCACTCTATGCTCATGCGGTGATGGCTATCGTGATGAAGCGAGGGGATCTACCAAAGATCCCGGTAATCGAGGAAATTGAGGCAGTGGCCTGTGCTGTGCAGAATATGCATCTCGCGTCAGCGTCAGCAGGCCTTGGGATGTTCTGGTCTTCACCGGCTGCGGCTTCAGGTGAGAATTTCGCAGAATATTTAAATCTCGGTGATGATGATAAATGCTTAGGTTTACTCTACGTAGGATGGCCAAAGGAGGGCAAACCATGGCCGGTCAGCAGCAGAAAACCAGCTATGGATAAAGTGGTCTGGAAATAGTCTAGAAAAAATGTCGTCCAAACTTCCAGAGCTCCGCGCGAGGATGCACACGGTGCCGCTAAAGCCGGGTGTCTACATCATGCGGGACAGGCTGGGGCACGTAATATATGTGGGAAAGGCCAAAGTACTTCGTAAAAGATTAGGCTCGTATTTCCTGCCATCGCGTAAGAAACGGGCGGACATTAAGACCCGTGCGCTACTAGATTCTATCTGGGATTTCGAGACACACACGGTGCGTAATGAAGAGGAAGCACTCATTTTAGAGGAAAAGCTCATCAAGCAATATCGCCCGCGCTATAACATCGCGCTCAAGGATGATAAAAGATACTTCCTAGTAAAGATAGATCTAGGTGCAAAATACCCCATCTTCAAGCTCTGCCGCATTCGCAGAAATGATGGCTATAAATACTTCGGTCCCTTCGTCCATGGCAGTGCACTGATCACGACTCTGGACTGGATCAACAAAGAATTTGGTATCTGGACCCAAGCTCCAAAATCCGAAGGCGACCCCGCCTACAAGCAGGTGGGGGAAGTCCTAAACCGCCGTTACGGAGCGCAGTATGTGGGTGAAATTTCTACCGAGGAATACCATGAACGGGTGAAAGACGCTTGTGATCTTCTCTCAGGAAAAGGCAGGCGAGATAGAGTGAATCAGCTTAAGCGGCAAATGGAGCAAGCTTCCGCAGATCTAGATTTCGAGAAAGCGGCTGAGCTGCGAGATGTCATAGATAATCTAGAGAAAACGACGATTAAAGCACGTCAGTTCGCCCACACGAAATCCATCCCCACCACCGTCCTCCCCGTAGAAGATCTCGCCGAGCTAGCAGACTATCTCAGACTCCCAAGGCCGCCCGGGATCATGGAGTGTTTCGATATTTCAAACGTCTCATCCACCCACAGCGTGGCGTCTATGGTGCGGTTTCTCAATGGTGCGCCGGATAACTCTAACTACCGCCGCTATCGCATCAAGACCGTAGAAGGACAGGATGATTTCGCCTCCATGGCAGAGGTGGTGAGGCGCAGATATATGCGTATTGCCTCTGAAAGTATGAAGGTAAATCCTGAGGTTGAAAATTCTCAAGAAGATCTAACAGAAGCGCTTTACCGACTGCGAGAAGATGGAAGTAGCCCCATCGCATTACCAGACCTAGTCATAGTGGACGGTGGAAAAGGTCAGCTCTCAGCCGCATATAAGGAGCTTAGAAAACTAGGTTTGCATAACCTACCCATCATCGGCCTAGCTAAGCAGCGAGAGGAAATTTTCTTCCCCGGAAACAGCAAGCCATTGCGCATCGACCACAACCAAGGCGCGCTCAAGCTCATGCAGCGCATCCGCGATGAAGCCCACCGCTACGCAAATCTCTACAACGAACTCCTCCTCAAAAAACGCATGCGAGAAAGCCTCCTGGATGACTGCCCCGGCATGACCGAAGCCCGAAAGAATGCCCTCATGAAAAAATTTGGATCACTAGCCAAAATCAAGAAAGCTACCCAAGAACAAATCCAATCCACCCCAGGAATAGGCCCGCTCACAGCAGAGAAGATTATCCATTATTTGCATTAAATTGGAGCTGAGTGTAGGAGTGGAAGGCTCTTGACTTTTTCACTGATGTCGGCAATCAAGAGCCAGCAAAATTTAACCACTTTACCACTAATCTATAGCACCATGAACGTCTCACTCAACTGGCTCAACGACCATCTCGATCTAAGCAATCACTCTATCCAAGAAATCGATGATTTGCTTACCTTTGCAGGTGTGGAAGTAGAGGGCATCCAGCAGCAAGGTCTCAGCACTGAGCTGGTAGTCGTGGCGCAGATCAAGGAAGCGGTGCAGCACCCTGATGCGGATCGTCTTAAGGTCTGTCAGGTGGATGCTGGCGAGGGGAGTTTGCGCCAGATCGTTTGTGGTGCGCAGAATTACAAGATTGGAGATAAGGTGCCTTGTGCACTTCCCGGTGCAGATCTCGGTGGCGGTTTTGTCATCAAGGATGGAAAACTCCGTGGTGTAGAATCTAAGGGAATGCTTTGTGGAGCCAGTGAAATTGGCATGGTCGATGAAGTCGACGGTCTACTTATCCTACCCGAAGATGCGGTCATTGGCACACAACTTAAAGAAATGGTGGAATCAGACACGATCATCGAAGTGGAAGTTACTCCTAATAGACCAGACCTCCTCAGCCACACGGGAATGGCGCGGGAGCTAGCGGCTCTAACAGGCATCGAAAGAAAACTTCACACTTACCCGATTTGTGACTCTAAGGAATTCCTCAGCTTCATTTCGCTCTCTGCTCCTGAGCGATGCCCGTTCTACTCAGCGGTGAAAATTTCTAATGTAAAGGTGACCGAGAGTCCTGCTTGGCTGAAGACTAAGTTAGAATCCATCGGTCTGCGTCCTATTAATAACATCGTGGACATCACTAACTACGTGCTCCATGAGCTAGGTCATCCGCTTCATGCGTTCGATGCGGCTAAAGTGGATCAGAAGCTAGACATCCGCCTCGCTAAAGATGGTGAGAAATTCACAGCCCTCACTGGAGAAGAACATACTCTAACAGAAGACGATCTCCTCATTTCAGACGCATCAGGCAGCGCGCTGGCCCTTGCAGGTATCATGGGTGGTGCTGATAGCGGAGTCACTGAAACGACTACAGATATCATCTTAGAGTCAGCCTATTTCACACCATCATTCATCCGTAGAACATCGCGCCGCACAGCACTTACCTCAGATTCTTCTTACAGGTTCGAGCGTGGCTCAAACTCACAAAATGTTCTAACTGCCTCTGTTTATGCTGCCAAACTCATCGCTGAAATAGCCGGCGGTGAGATCTCTAGCCAGACCCTAACAGCTGGTGAAGCACCGAATTTGGTGGAGCCAGTGAAGCTAGATATAGCAAAGCTGGATCAGCTTATGGGTGGTAGTATTTCACTCGATGATGCCAAGCTCATCCTCACTAAGCTTGGTCTAACAGAGCTCAAGACGAATATGTGGAAAGTCCCGCATTTCCGTCTAGATCTCACTCGCCACATCGACCTCGTTGAGGAGATAGCGCGTGTTCACGGGCTGGACAAAGTTACCTCACGTTTCGGTGGAGCCTACGTTTCGGAGAGCGATGTGGATCTGGCGTACGACTATCAATTATCAGTCAAGAAGCAGCTGGCATCATTCGGTTTGTATGAGACCCAGACTATGAAGCTCATTGCCCATGACGCCACTGAGAACACCATTGCTAAAATTTCTGACGCACTACCACTCAGGCCGCTCATTGATGGAGACATCATCCAGGTGAAACTTCCGCTCAGCGAAGACCACGCCATTATGCGTCCGAGCCTCGTGCCAGGATTGGTAGCTACAGCGGCTAGAAATATCCGCCAAGGTGCGAAATCTCTGCGCTTCTTTGAAATAGGAAAGCAGTTCCGCAATGCTGGCGGAGGTAAGGCAAAAGATCTCGAAGCAGAATCACTAGCCATCCTCATCTCAGGCGAAAATGCACCAGCTAACTGGGCAAATACAAAGCCGAGCATCAGCGATCTCTTCGATCTTAAAGCTATAGTTTCAGCACTACTGCCTAGCTCAGCTATACAGCTCAAGCCACGCGACCGTGATGGTTTTGTTCTCTCAGCAGATGTGTTAGCTGATGATAAGCCATGCGGAGTATTCGCTCAGCTCAGTCCGTCACGCTGTCGTCAGCTAGGTTCAAATTCACCGATTTACGTAGCCGAGCTAGACATCAAAAAACTCCAACAACTCAACACCGGAGAAAAGAAAGTCAGTGAACTCCCCCAGTTCCCGGGCTCTAGCAGAGATGCCGCCATGGAGGCTCCCGTCACTCTTACAAATGCCCAAGTCGAGCAAGCCATTAAGAAGCACAACGAGTCACTCCTTGTGAGCTATCATTGCTTCGATGTCTTCATGGATCCTACCGGTGAGAAATTGGCAACCGACAAAAAATCCATTGCTTACAATTTCCATTACCGCTCACCACAGAAGACCCTCAAGTCAAAAGAGGTGGATGCAGCTCACCAGAATCTCCTAGCTCACCTAGAGAAAAGCCTCCAGGTAAGTTACAGATAATTTAAGCATGCCTTCACTTAAACGATACCATTTACTTTACTTCTAGTTTTATTAGTAGCCATTAGTGGAGCGTTTCATATGAATCGTCAAGTCAGTCAAGCTGAGTCTGAAAAAGAACCAGACCTACCCATCAAGACGCTCCATAAAATAACCGAAGCTCAGTCGATAGCTCAAATGAATACAGGGGACTACGCCAGGAGAGAACCGAAAAAATTTCCCTTGGCGAGAACTTCATGGTGTTCGTGCAGATAGTATTCTATCTGCTAGAGGCCAGATTTTCTTTTGTCAGATTCTACATCTAACACTTTGCCTGATTTAGAAACTAGTTTTGCTTCATATGTGGTGCTAACTCTCCGCCAGACATGACTATAGGTGACACCTGCCTTCACTTCATAAACATACCTTCTATAATCATGCAAATCATTCAGATAAAGAGTAGCGTCTACATTAGCTCTCGCCTCCACATTGATCGTCTTGCCGCCTTTGCCGTAACCTACGACCTTCACGGATAACCTGCCTCTGGGTGTTATTGCCTTTTTCTTCTCTTCTTCTACTTTCTTTGGGGATTGGGGTTTAACTGTTCTCTTGGCTGTAGAGAAGTTGGAGGCTTTTGGCTTGTTTTCATCAGCTATCTTTCTCGCCTCCTGCATCTTCTTCTGTAAGGCTTTTTTTTCTTCTGCAGCGATCAATTCTAGCTCAGGATCATAGCGGCACTTTTCGGCTATCTCTTTAGGTAAATTACTGTATTTGACATTAGCGACCCCGTTTTTATGCATGTAGGTTATCTGGGCGGCAGATGCTTTAGTAGCTACAGCTGATTGAAGAATCTTACCATTAAGCAGCTCTAACCTATCATATTTAGTGCCGACATACAGATCTCTAGCGCGTTCCTGTGCTGCTTGTCTTTGCTTGATCTCTTCGAGTCTTTTCGTCTCTTTTTCTGCAGCGATCCTATCTAGTTCTTGCTGCATTTTTAGTTTCTCTAGCTCTTTCAACTTTTCGGCTGCTTCTATTGCCGCTAGTTCGGCCTCTTTCTCTTTCAGCTTAGCCTCTTCTTGCTCTTTTTCTAATTGTGCCAGAGCTTGTAATTTTTCAGCGCGCGATTTCTCTAGAGCTTCAATGTCAATCTTGCTTTGACTCGATGATCCGCTATCCTTACATGAGAGTAGGAGATAGGATAAAAGAACGCACATGATATACTTTGCAGACATGCATTTACGATAAGTATCGTACAGCTAAATTCCAGAAAAATCGTTTTTTTCTTATTCAGAGCAGTGAGCTTCCTGTAGTGAAGAAATAAGGTGCTTTTTTCTGATCTCCATGGTGTGTTAACATAAGTTGTTATGAATAGCTTCCGGGTATCCACTGTTATAAATCCGAAAATCCTATTGCTGGCTATACCGCTCGCGGCGCTGAGCTCTTTTGGGCTGTTTGAGTTTTGTAAATCTAAGGTCAATCCCGCTTCCAAACCGCACCTAAGTCTGACCGATGCTCTCTTCGTCACTGATAGAGACTTGACTAAGGTTTACGGTCCAGGAACGCGGGTACAGCAGAGTATTCTAGAGCAAATCACTACTCAAGAAGGTGTGGGCGAGCTAAGCTTCTCTCAGCCGTTCGTCTATCGTGTGGGGCTGGATCCCGGTGATAGTAACGAGGGCCTGCTTCTGATGAATTTCTCCCCAGCCCATCCAGAAATGGTACAGCTGCTGAGCCAGAGGTAAGTTTTTTACTAGAGGTAAGGTTTGCTCGAAGAAGAGTGAAAAAATAGCGGACAATCAATAGAAGCAAGTCCGATATTTTAAAGCTTTTTAGCGAGGATTAGCTCTGAGAGTGGAGGCCTATCATGTTTCCTTCTGTGTCATTCACCATGGCGATAAATCCATGCTGGCCGATGGAGAATTTTGAATGGACAACATTTCCGCCCGCATCTGCTACGCGTGCTTCTTCTGTAGCGCAGTCCTCACATGAGAAATACACTAGTGTCCCACCTACTCCAGGATGGACGCCTTCCATCTTAGCCAATGCACCACATGCTCCTGGTAGCTCAGCGGCTCCATCGTCAGCAGTCATCGCGGGCATAGGGAATGCGGCCATTTCGACTGGCGGAGCATCACTCCCTTCAGGGCTAGGTAGTGCTTCCATATTGACATTGAAAACAGTTTCATAGAATTTCTTGGCTCTGGCCATGTCCGCGACATAGATCTCAAACCAACCAACTGGATTACGTCTTATGCTCATAGTTTGTGTTGTGTTTTATTCTGTTGTTAGAAATCTCACTACAGCCCGCTTCTGTCGCCTGGACGTGATAGAGGTCTGTTCAGTGGAGCAGGGAGCGTGCCCATGCCGCTATCTCCGCTGCGCTTCTGTGCCTTTAGAGCGCTGGCGAGTGCGTCTGCCATCCGGTCTCTGTAGCTAGATTGAGCGAGTAATTTCCTCTCTGAGCTGTTAGAGAGGTAGCCTATCTCGACTAAGGCACAAGGGATCTGGGGGTTTCTTGTGAGCCTGAGTCTGCGTCTCACCAGGCCGCGGCTTTTTTCGCTGGGGCTGACTGCTGCCATGGCGCGCTGCATGCGCTTAGCGAGACTGTAGCTATCTACACGGAAGTAATAAGTCTCGGGGCCTCTAACAGAACTTGAGCTGGAGTGATTTAGGTGGATGCTCACGAGCACCGCGTCGTCGAACTTATGCGTGGCACTCACGCGTCTATCTAGATCTACAAAGTAGTCACCATTGCGGATGAATACTGCTTTGAAGCTTCCGCGTAATTTAGATTGCAGTCTGCGCGCTATGTCCAGTGCGAGTGTTTTTTCAGAGACTCCACCAACTACTGCACCAGAGTCTCTGCCACCATGTCCCGCATCGATGATCACGGTGCCGAAGTTTTTAGGTCCTGGTTTGTGACCTAGTCTGTCCTTGGTTTTGTTGCTAACTTTAGGGCTGGGAGTGGTAATGCTGCTCACCGCCTGCTGGGGAGGAGTGGCTGAGTATCCAGGCGAATGCGGTAACTCACGTCCATAACTGCCGTAGCTAGATCCGTAAGAGCTACCATAGCCTCCTTCAGGCCCTGCTGAGCAGGAGCTCATCATCATTATTATCAGAGTCATTATTGACATAGTGCTCATCATTTCTAAATTCATTCTTGGAGGTCTCATATGTCCGCAAAAATAAAAGACGTTGCCTCTCATGACCAGCCAATAACACATCCTTAACTTTACTTTAAAAAACTCTCTGTGGATTTTCTTTACTTACTAGCAAAGAATTCATAATTACTAGACAGGTGTTATTAGAAATACAAGGCCATGTTAGGAACTAGAGTATCTCATTTTATTAAGAAGCGGTATGTAGTGCAGCCGCAAAATTCTGTGCCGTCGAGCTCTTCAGAGCTTAAGATAGACCCAGAAACCGAGGCATTGGTGCCCGCGCCCGACCAAGTAAAAGTAAGGCCAGAATTACCCGAGCAACCCGAGCTAGTGGTGGAGCGAGTTCCAGAGCCGGAGCCGGCGACCCCACGCGACCCAGTATTGAGCGAATATGATAATTCCAAACTGGGACGCGCCTTCGGGTGGTGGGTTTGTATCGATGGTCAGCGCGTTGCATCGCTAGAATATTGCTGTCTGCTAGAAGAGCTTGTTCACCTCTACAGCGTGAATGTGCTAGATGATAAATTTCTCCTAATAGATCTAGACCCAGTGAAATGGCTCGGCACGAATGTGACTATCCAGAGTAGATATGCGGAGGGGTATATCAGACCAGGTTTAAGCATGGCAGCAGTAGGGCGAAGTATGATCGTGGTAGAGAATCTATCTATCCCAGAGGAATATTTCCGCAGAAGACATCATGAGCTAGAAGAGTTTCAGCAAACGTTAGTAGAGAAAGCTAAGAGCAAAAGTAGATAAACAAAAAATGGTCGGGACTACAGGATTCGAACCTGCGACCTCTGCACCCCCAGTGCAACGCGCTACCAAACTGCGCCAAGTCCCGTAATTTGACATGTTATTTTCTGTCTGCGGGAGTTTATTGCGGACTTGGTTATTGGCAAGCTAGAAATTTCCTGCTTTCTCTATAGGTATGAATAAAACGGTTAAGATAGCAGTGGTGGGAGCAAGTGGATATACAGGGGCAGAGCTGCTCCGTCTGCTACTCATGCACCCGAACGCGGAGCTTTGCTGTGTGACGTCTCGGCAGTATGCTGGTCAAGCATTGTCAGAGATTTTCCCTCGTTATAAATCCGCTGCTGGTTCTGAGCTTTGCTTCAGTCAGCCAGAGGCAGAGATCATAGCGGCTACTGGTGCAGAGGTGGCGTTTCTTGCGCTGCCCCATGGTGTGGCTGCTGAGTATGCTACGGCTTTGTTAGAACTTGGGATAAAGGTTATCGACCTCAGTGCGGACTTCCGTCTGAGCGATCCTGCTGTTTATGAAGAGTTCTACGGAGCTGAGCATCCCGCGCCTGAGTTACTAAAAGAAGCCGTTTATGGATTCCCAGAAGTGAGGTCTGAAGAGATAGCAGCCGCTAGATTGATCGCATCTCCTGGGTGTTATCCTACGAGTGTGAGCTTGCCGTTGCTGCCGTTGCTCAGAGAAAATTTGATTGATCCCCAGAGCATTGTGACCTGCTCAATGAGTGGGGTGAGTGGCGCAGGAAAGACGGGGAATGTGATGTTCTCCTACTGCGAAGCGAACGAAAGCGCGCGAGCCTACAGCGTGCCAAAACACAGACATTTATCAGAGACAGAGCAGGAGTTGTCTATCGCAGCGGGGGAGAAGGTAACTATGTCATTCACCCCACATCTGATCCCTGCTCATAATGGAATCTGCAGTACGACGTCTGCGAAGATGGTAGGAGATGTAGAAAAAGTCGAAGCTGCTCTCACGGCAGCTTATGGTGAGTCTTATTTCGTAAGGCTCCTAGGAAAAGGGAATCCGGCTGATACTAAGAATGTGACTCGGACTAACCATATTGACATCGGGTGGGATTATGATGAGCGCACGGGTCGAGTTCTTTTGCTCAGTGCTGAGGATAACCTTGGAAAGGGTGCTGGCGGTCAGGCTATCCAGTGCTTTAATATTATGTTTGGTCTCGATGAGACGGCGGGCTTGAAGAATTATTAGGGGGCTCTGTAGATTAGCTGGTTTAATGGATGTTGGCAGCTCTTACTAAAGACTGGATGGTAAAAAAAGACCCCAGCTCTATGAGCTGAGGTCTTTTGGAAATTTGTTGCTTAGTAGCGTGCAGGGAAGCTTATGCTGATGCTTCTGCGAGTGCTACGTTTACGCGGCGTCCGCTTTTGTCGAAGTAAACGTTTCCGTCTACGTATGCATGGATGGTGTGATCTTTACCCATGTAAACGTTTTTACCTGGTAACCACTTTGTTCCGCGCTGGCGGATGATGATGTTACCAGAGGTGACGACTTCGCCACCGAATTTTTTAACGCCTAGGCGCTTGCTGCGTGAATCTCTGCCGTTCTTGACGGAACCTTGTCCTTTCTTATGAGCCATGTCTTAAGTTGTGGTTAATGGTTAAAATTTAGATTTAAGAAATGCTGGTGATTTCTAGCTTAGTGAGGTGTCTGCGAGATCCCTTAGTCTTGTGGTATCCTTGACGACGCTTGAACTTGAATGCGATGACTTTCTTGCCGCGGAACTGCTCTACGACTGTGGCCTTCACTGCTGCTCCCTCAACTACTGGAGCGCCTACTGTGGTAGTGCTGCCGTCGTTTACGAGGAGAACCTCATTGAATGATGTCTCTGTGCCTTCATCGAGGTCGAGTTTCTCGACGTCGATTTTATCACCTACTTGAACGCGGTATTGTTTGCCGCCTGTTTTGAAAACTGAATATGCCATGGTCGTGACAAGGTTATTGATTAAATTGATAAATGGAGGCAGTGAACTATTCACTGCTCGCGGGGCGGAAATTGAACATAAGGAGAGCACTTGGGCAAGTTTTTTTTATAATTTATTACAAAAAAATTGCAACTAGTGTTAAACAGGCACAGATGAATGAGTTATTTCCAGTAGAGGTCATTGGTGCAGAGGCGATGCGCGCGTTTGGTAAGAAAATGGGTGGGCACCTGAAATCTGGCGATGTAGTAGCACTCATCGGTGATCTAGGAGCAGGTAAAACTCATCTCACGCAAGGAATAGCGCTCAGTAAGGGCTATAATGGTGAAGTAACTAGCCCCACCTTCGCGCTAGTGAATGAGTATATGGCTGGTGATTCTGGTGAGGTAGATGTGTTTCACTTTGATGTTTATCGTCTAGAAAATGCGGAGGAACTTTTGCAGATAGGCTGGGAAGATTACCTAGACCGTGAGGGAGTGGTAATCATAGAGTGGGCAGATAAATTTCCAGACCTCATCCCGGAAGGCGCCTGGTGTGTGGGGATAGAGCACATGAAGGGTGTGGAAGGTCGTGAGTTAGTTTGTGAGCGGCTAAGTTAAGGTGTGGAAATACATAGGAGAGAGGTTGAAGAAGTTCCAGACTGCTCATCTTGTGACGCGCTAGAACATGTTTCACTACTTGATAGAAAATAGCCTGGGCTTCCTTGGAATACGTTGATGACTTGGAGGACTAGAGGTGAGTTGTTGTTTTTAGTTCTGTAAGAAGTAAGTTTTTCCATTTTGATGAAAAAAGGATGGTGTAATGGGTGTATAAATAGTAGAAGAACCGCAGAAAAAATGATCCCGCTAGAATACATCGGCCCAGTGCCACAGAAGAAACGCAAGAAGCCTGTTCTAGGTGGTTGGGTGATTATGCTTCTGGCAGCGATGTTTGTCTCTTATTTTGCGTGGCCAGCGTTTGCGGATCTGGTGAAGTCATCGAATGATACGCCTACTGACTCTAAAGTGGAAAATGCTATTTCTGAGCTATCTTCTACTGGTAGATATGCT
Organism: uncultured Rubritalea sp.; assembly: GCA_937951395.1. Classification (GTDB taxonomy): domain Bacteria; phylum Verrucomicrobiota; class Verrucomicrobiia; order Verrucomicrobiales; family Akkermansiaceae; genus Rubritalea. The sequence goes on along the minus strand of CALFBV010000086.1, from coordinate 10,620 downwards.
GACAGACTTGCCGCAGCGGCACTCGATAGAACGCGTCTCGGTGTGATTTATGATGGTTCTGTTTATAAGAATATAGGCTACCCAAATGGCGACATCGCTTCTGACCGAGGCACGAGCACAGACATGGTAGTGCGAGCGTATCGCCAGCTAGGCGTGGATCTCCAGGTGCTGATTCATGAGGACATGAAGGAAAATTTCCACAAGTATCCAGAACTCTGGAACCAGAATAAGCCAGACGCAAACATTGATCACCGTAGGGTTCAGAATCAACAGAGGTTCTTTGAACGTCACGGTGTGAAGCTTGAAAATTCTCGCTCTACCGCAGACTACTCCTACGGAGATATTGTGGTGTGGAGTTTGCCAGATGGACGTCCGCACATCGGCATCGTAGTGCCAGGGCCTGGCTCACACGCGAGTGAGATATGGGTGGCGCACAATAATGGAAGCGGTCCGGAGTGGAGCAATGACTTGCTCACTTTCACGATCACTGGACATTATCGCTATCAGGGGCAGTAGTTTTTCTAGCTATAGTTGTCCTTGCTATAGGTCTTGGCTGTATCTATCTATTAGTGATGGAGGAAGCAGTTGGAGGGGCTTTATACTAGCGATTTTTCAGTTCTGGATGAGTTATCTCTAGCGCGAGTTGTCTATGAGGAGTAATGCTTAGTCTATTTCTTGATCCTGTGGTAGATGGATTTTAGCTTGGCAAGTAACTTGAGGAATCCAGATCTTGAGTCATGATGGAAGTCCGGGTTTTTGAGGATTTTTGCAGCGTTGAGCGCTGTGGTGAATTCGCCTGTTTTTGGGTTAAGGTATGTGGGGTAGAGGATGAGTGCCGCACATGCTAGCTCTAGTAGATTTCGTTTTGTGGTGCGGCGGTCACATGTGAGCCAATCGGTGGTGAGTCCCCATCCAGCATAAAACGGTAGCCCGTAAGTGTAGACAGGCTTTTTGTGAAGAAGAGCCTCGAAGCCGACTGTAGATGTTAAGGTATGAACCTCATCCACCGCCTGTATCCAGGAAATAATATCACCTTCAGTAACTAGGTGATCCACCTCTTGTTCTATATCCTGCCACAGCGGAGCGTCCTTTCTCGCTCCACTGAGTAGGTCTGGGTGAGGCTTGTAGCAAATGTAAGCATCTGGATGCTGACGCCGAACCTCGGCAAGCAGCTCTCTGTTATCACGCAACTTTGGGCTGCCGAACTTTATAGACGCGTCTGAGTCCACTTGACCTGGAATAAGGATGACTCTCTTACCCTTGGATGCTTCAGGTAAAGTAACTTCCGAGATGCCTAGATTGTATTTAGTGAGCTTGTTTTCACGGAGGAAGTGAATCAACTCTTCAGCATCATTTAGTTCCTTGTCAGAAAAGTCATGATTCTCCAATAGATTCTCTAGCTTAGAAGGAGAGCGAGCATCAAAGTAAATCCCTACGTCATCAAACACCCAAGAAAGCGGGAAGTTAAAATTAGCACCCAAGCCGCGTGAGCGAATGAAGCCATCTTCTATTCTAGTCACAGGAAAGACTTCTAGTTCACTAGGGAGTTCCTTGGATCCCCAAGTAATTGTCTTGGATGCATCTGTGAAGTTGTTTAACTTGTGAGAGGTAGAACTTGCTTTAGGCCCCAGATATTTTGGTAGTAATTGCTTTTTCCATGGAGAAAGGCCATGAATGATCCAGTTACCTGATCCTTGTGTCCACTGATCCCACTGCGCTTCAATGTGGTTAATCACCCGATGAATATCACAAGGTTCAAGTGAATCAGGATCGAAATAATGAGTGTAGCGCAAGTAAGCCGCTTCAAAAAGTCTCTCTAGACTGACTGGTTTCTTTCTCGGTGGCTTAGGTGATGTTGCACGGTCTTCTGTGAGTCCCCAGCCTGCGTAAAAATTCCAGCCATAGGTAATTACTTTTCTTTCATGTATCAGACCTTCCATACCTAGCAGAGATGAGCCGACATAGACGGTGTGGCAGAAATTGAGTGCCTCAGCTGAGGACATATCACTAGGTAAGATAGTTATATTTTTATTTTCTAACAGAGAAGCAGAGAAGCAGGAGTGTTTCTGGCGGTATTGGTGATCTGGGTGTGTTTTTACATAGATCGGAGTCTCAAGGTTCTCCTTGATAGCGTCTTGGAGTATTCGGTCAAAGTCCGAGGGCTTCATACCTGAGTGCTGGATAGCCGCATCTCCGGCGGTTTGATCCACGACAAGAATTCCTAACTCTAGATTACGCTGCTGATTCAGATGGCAGTTGTATTTAGAGGCGCCTGAAAGACGCACTCGCTCCAGAGCTGACTTGATGGAATCTAGAGTTACCTCTTTAGTCCACTGATCACCTGTTAGTTTCTCATCGTTGAGAAATTTGATGAGATCAGATTCACCCGAGGCATCATAATACATAGCACTATGATCGACAACGAGGCTGAAAGGCATGCCACGGTTGTAACCTGGGAACATGGAGCGGATGAAGCCATCTTCTAGCAATACGGATTCAGGTGTTTTTATTATAGATGTTCCACTGTGCTTATAGCCCCAGCCAATTGACTCTAGTGGTATGTTGCGCTGATTTGCGTATGTTTTTACAATAGGATGGTTGTGTAATTTCCTGTAGAGAATTTTATGAAACAGCAATTTGGTCATTTTACGGAGAGTCGATACTAGAGGAAGAATTGCTGGACCTTTACTTTTTCTTGATGAAGGGGAAGCCTTCAGGAATAGGCTTATTACTCTTGGTGTATTTCATAAGTTTTTTTATGGTATCTACCTTCATGGGTTTATGTGTATTAAGCGTTACTATATAATCTCCTGATGCGAGGCTATTTATACTCTGTGATTCATCATTTCCTACAACTTTTAAATTGGCAAAGGCTAAAAAATGGTAATCACGAATGGCTTTAGAATTAACAATCAAGGGATTGTTGCTTACTAAAATGATTTCGATATTATTTCTACCATAAGATTGTATAAAGATAGAGTCTAGAGTTTTACATAGAGAATCTAGGTCATTTGAGCTGAGAAGGATAGTCAGTAAATCTCTGCTAGGAGCTAACCATCCTTTTTCATAGAACTTAGCCAAGGCTTTCTTTTTTCCTATATAAGCTCTTTTCTGACCGCTCAGGATTGAAATGTGATTACTTCTTAATCTCTGATCGGTTATATTTTCGCAACTAGATTTACTATGTAGGACATTGGTCCCATCGATCATCATCTCTCCCTGACCAAACATCCGAGAATCTTGCAAGAATCTTGCTTTATAAAGCACTTTTCTAATCAGGGTAATTGAAGGATCACCAAAAACGGCTTTGATGCGTTCATAGTAATCTGAATCCTCACTGATAGAGACATCTCTGAAATAGCCTATAGTTCTAAAGGTTTTACGTGAAAACATCATGGATACGATACATTTTCTGATCCAGCGTGCATTAATATTAACTATTTCTCCTTCGGGCGTGATTCTGGCGTAATGGCAGAGAACAGCCCTCGTCTTTTTACTTTTAAGAGCCTTCACTTGTAAATGAATACGTGAAGGGTGGGAATAATCATCTCCATCTTGAAATGTAATATAGTCTCCAGTGCTAAGGCATAGACCTAGGTTTCTGGCTACTGAAGTACTGTAAGAATTTCGTAATTTGATAATTCTTATTCTATCATCCATTTGGTGAAGATCTTCCAGTATTTGCTGAGTGCCGTCAGAGCTGCCGTCATTGACTATTATGATCTCGAGGCGATCATAAGTTTGATTTATTATAGATGAAACACTATGTCGAACCGTGTTTTCGCAGTTTTTCACCGCGAGTATAATTGATACTAAAGAGCTGCCTTTTACCTTGTGGTTACTCTGCTTGAAATAAGGGGGGGTAGCATGGTTCTCGAGAAATTGTCTAAAAAATTTACGATTAAAAGCTAATTCGCGTATTTTAATGATGAAGCTCTTTAGCATAGCATTGTTTATTTATAGTGATTTCAATGAAATTGTTCTCATGAGAAGACCTCTACTAGAGAGGGAGGGCCGGTTTCATATACATGTGACATTATGAATTGAACTCTAAATCGATGAGTTCAAAGATTCGGCTCCGATTGTTACTGTCTTTTAATGGGAAGAACCGCTCACTCCGTTTTACGTATGCAGGGTTGATATGATTGTCCAAGGATTGGCTTAAATTTTGTATGAGATCAGGAGAGTCTGTGCAGATAGGTCCAAATGCATCTTTTTCGAATCTAAAGTAGCCAAATTGATACTGGGTTGAGAAAAATTTCTCGCGATCAAATTGGTAATAAATCACAGGTTTATCTTGGTAAGCAAAGTCGAAAAACACACTAGAATAGTCTGTGATTAAAATATCGTAAGTGGCAATGAGGTTAGACAAGTCGTGTGAAGTTTTAGTTCCTATTTCCACACGATCGTGTTGTGAGAAAAAGTAGTCTGAGTATTGCTGAACCTCAGGATGTGGATAAAACAGTAATTCAGCATTTTTATTGTCTAGTAAAGCTTCTAATTCTGGTGAATTCAAGAACTCACTCCAACGTTGAAAATATTCGGACTGGATGAAGCGAGCTTCATTGAATTTTGTGAATTCTAACCAAGAAGGGCTGCAAATATTACGTCTCCATGTAGGCATAACAAGTATGCGTTTGCGTTCATCCTTTCCTGCTTTCTTAGAGTTCTTTATCAGCAAGTCGAATCGAGCGAGACCCGTATAGACGATTTCATCATTCTGGTAATCTAGATTACGTTTTAGAAATTCGTATTCAGGCTGAGCTCCACAAATGAAGCGTGCATATGAAGCATTAGTTTTGTTCGAAACGTGGAAGTGAGCTCTGACGTCAGATACTGTTATTCCGTGACCTAGCATAATATATTTTTTATCATTATACTCTGGGTAGAGGTGCCTGATAAAAGGTTTAGCTGCAGCTCCCCATGGGGATAATTCGCCTCTTGAATGTGTGCAAACTATTACTTTAGCTCTGAGGAAGTAATCCATGTGTTCTGGGGTGCCGTAATAGCAAAAGTTCCCCAGTTCTTCTACTTGTTTCCTGTCTTTAGAGTCTTCGGTTGTAACAAAATATGCTGGGAATTCTGGGTGCTTTTGCCGTATATATTTAAATATAGCGAATCCGCTATCTCTTGCTTCTCCCAGTCTCTCGCCGATAAGACACACCTTGAACTCTTTTTTTGCCTTGGATAGATACATCTTAAGATCTTGCTTGATAAGTATAGACACGCTTTTCTTAATAAGACGTTTTTTAGAAAGACGAGAGCGCCTAGCTTTGCCTAATTTAATAAGAATATTATCCTTCAGCTCCAGGAAACATTTTTGGGACTTACTTATACGCTTTCTGATATAAACTGCGATTCTTTTGTTGTTTGGCCGCTTGTTTTTGAGGAGGAACTCCTCATAGGAGGAAGTAGTGATGAGGTTATCTAGCGCCATTATATTGCGTATAGGTATATTCGCAGGATTAACTTTTGATTTAGTGATGCCAGATAGCTCCTGTTTCAGCAATTCATAATAATGAGGACGATTTACACACTTCACATCTACTAGAGCATCAAGTTCTCTATGAAAAACAGAGGCTACTAGATAAGTGTTAATGAAATACTTTAGTCGAGGGGTTGAGGATCTCAATTTTTTAAGCTGGTCAGCGAACTGATGATCCGCAACAGCTATATTTTTTGACTCGACATTAGAGCGGGTCCAGAAACTCATTGTGGAGTGTATATGCAGGGAGTCTACTGTGGAGAGTAAGTAAAAATAAGTGATGTCCTGAGATAATCTTGAGAATACACACTTTGATAGATGATTTTTGATGAAGTCTTTGTGTAATACATAGTTTGAAAATGAGCGAGGATTAGAAAGTCGAAGGAAGCTAGGGATCTGATGACTTAGGATAGTCAAACACTGGGAGAAGGGTTTGTGAGCTGTTGCTATGCTATCTAGTTTAAAATCTGAAACGACCATCCAATTAGCCAGTAGTAAATCTACTGGGTTTTCAGATAAGACATGGGTGATGCTTTCAAGTGAATCAGGTAAAATTACGGAACCTTCTTGGGTAACAAGTACATAATCACCGACGCATTGTGCAATAATACGATCGGTGAGTTTCAAGCCTTTTTCGAACATTCCTCTATCTATGTATTCAAGGCTGATAGCATAGGGACTCTCATTTTTAAAGTTTGCTACTAGGTCATCAAGTTCTTGAGATCCTTCTTCAAGAAGAATAACAATGTTGATCTGCGAGTCAGCCATTTTGGAGAGCAAAATGGATTCTAAAGTCTCCGAGGTAAGTTGGGTATTGCCGTTTAACGCGTCGACGACAATTGATAATGTCAGCTCTTCTTTTTCAGTATAGAGCAGTTCTGCTGCTTGGTTCTCACCGAATTCAATATTGTTTATATCCTTATCCATCTTACGTAGATCCTGTAAATTGGATAAAACAATGAAGTAGGTTATCTCATTTTTCAAGTTATTTAGACCACGATTGAATATAAGATTCCTTTGATGTATTAGAAGGCGTGTATTATGTGATTTGGGGTATGATGAATGTCGACTGCGTCGAAGGTCTCGTTCTGTCTTCTCTTGCTTATTCAAGCTGTATCGAGGCAATACAGTTTGCTGGCTGTGCTTACTTGTTTTTTGAGTTCATCACTGAGCTAAACCCTATCGAAAATGGACATGAGTAAGGATCTAATGATGTAGAAACTGAGTAGGATGATGGCAGTTACTGTGAATGATAAATAAAGACGTCTTGGGTGGGTGTATTCTTCTGCTAGGTAGGGGTTCTGGATGAGGGAAAAGAATCTGGAGTTAGAGATGGCTTCTGCTCTGGTTTTCTCGAGTAAAATTTCTGATCCTTCTCTTAGTTTTTGGCTGAACTCCATATTGAGAACAAGTTGTCTGTATTCGGATAGGATTTGGCTCAAGTTTTCATGTTGTTTGCTTGTAAATGTTCTTTCTTGTTTCTCTATTTCGAGCTGGAGTTCTTGGATGGATATTTTTAGTGCCCTAATGTTAGGGGCGTTAGGGGAGCTTGTTTTTAGGGTGGTGAGTTCTATCTCTTTTCTGATTAGGTCTAGCTTTAGGGTCTGAATGGATTCTAGCCGTGCTTGGATGATTGCGTCTGGATTAATGATCTGATGCTTGCTCTGGAAGTCTAGGAGTGCTTTGTCTGCACTTTTGATGGTGTCATGTGATCGCTTTAGCTCTTGTTTGACGAAGCCCATGCGTCTCTCTGCTACATCTTTGTTTAGGGTGTTGATAAATAGCTCGGTTTTAGATAGTATTTTTTGCGATATTTTAAAGGATAGTTCTGGGGAGAATGTATCTACTTGGAGATCTATCAAGCCGGTGGATGAGTTGTATTCAGGGATGATGTGTTCTCTATAGTAGGCAAGCCTGTCTTCTATGGGGGCATTGGAGGCAAGTCGGAAGATGAAGTCAGTCTTAGGTGCGGAATAGTGTTTTACTAGGTCGAATTCCTTCTCGATTTCTTGAAGTAGGTCTGCAGAGCTGATGAAGCCAATGGCGGCCTGAGTATCTGTATTAGCAACTGCTCCAGAGCTAAGCATGGAGGCTAACCCTGATGAGAGGTCAACATTGCTAGTGTCTTTAACAACAACGGAGAATTGTGATTTAGAGACGTATCTGTCTTGTGTAAAGCTGCAGATATATATCACGACGATGATACAGCTCAGTAGGCAGAGGATGTTAAATGTTTTTGAGATCATTTGGTGTCTTTTGGCTTGAGGTTGGTTTCTTTTTTAGAGGGGCTGCTTTCTTTACTGCTTTTTTAGGTTGATGTTGTTTGATGAATTCCTCATAGCATTCTATACCTTCGTCTACGCTCTCGTGATAGGTGGCTATTCCTTTGCGCAGGAATAGGGCGCTTTCGCAAGATTCTTTAAGGGTGTTCAAGTTGTGCGCTACGAAGACTAGTGAGGCTCTCTTGCGGATCTCTTCAAATGCCGCTTTTGCTTTTTTTCTGAAAATAGCATCTCCTACTGATGTGAGTTCATCGATGAGGTAGTAATCAAAGTCAAAATTGATGGATAACCCGAAACCTAATCTGGCTCTCATTCCGGAAGAGTAGGTCTTCACTGGCATGTCAAAAAATTTCCCTAATTCCGCAAATTCTTGAACCTTCTCTAAGATGAGGTTGGTTTCACCTTTTGTTAGTCCATTGATCTGGCAGACGAATAGTAGGTTCTGGCGTCCTGTCAGGGACCCCTGGAAGCCTACACCTACACCTAATGGCCAGGAGACGCTTGCGTCTGTGATTATTTTGCCGCTGTTTGGAGCTTCTGCACCGCCGATCATTCTGAGCAGGGTGCTTTTACCTGCTCCATTTGGTCCTAAAATTGCGAGGCTTTTGTTCATGGGGATGTCTAGATCTATGTCTTTTACGACGTAGTGTCTTTCGCCACCCTTCATAGCGTAATATTTAGTGACTTTTTCTAACCGTATCATCTCTGTGTCAGGAAGTGGCGGTTATTTCTGTAAACCATGAGGCCTAGTGTGAGTGATACTAAGGCGCAGATGGAGGGGTAAACTAGGTTTACTTCATCTGCAATGTAGTTAGGAAAAAGTGCTTTACGTGAGGTTTCTACGGTGTGGACAATAGGGTTATATAGGAGCATCTGCCTGTAGTCATGTGGGATGACGCTGATGGGGTAGAGGACTCCTGATATAAAGATGAGTGGGCGCTGGATATAGGCAGCTATTTTCTCAATTTCTTTAAATTTTACACAGAGGACTCCTAGTGTGAGGCCTAAGCCGCAGCCTATGAGCCAGGTGATCACTAAGGTCCCTAGTAACTCCCATAAGTGCGCAGTTGAAAGCTGAATGCCCATCCAGGCTCCAATGACGCAGAATGTGGTGAAGGCTATGATTGTGACGAAAAGCTCAAATATGAATCTAGCGATAAAGGGGTCTATGGGTTGGACCTGCCGGAATACGAGTAATCCTCTATTAGAGTTCATGGCTCCTATCCCCATACTTATAGGCCCTGTGAGGGATCTTAGTATCATGAAACCGCATAATAAGAAAAAGGCGTAAGGAACATCGCCGGATGTTCTTCCTATAAGTGGTCCTAGAATAATCCCTAAAATAATGACGGACACTAAGGGGTCGATTAACATCCAGATTACTCCAAGTTTGTATTTGCCGAAGCGCGTTACCATCTCGCGCTTGAATAGAGCTTTTATGACGAAGCACTGTGTTCTAAATGCTGAGTGGTTTTTGATTCGAATCGGCATTTTTGTGGTGAGGTGTCGGTGTTAGTTGCCGAAGCTGGCGGCGCTAGCTGCTGACTGGAGCTGGCCGAAGGGTAGGATGCCGCGGATGACTCGGCCCCATTTGGAGAGTGGGGCCTCAGTTACGTAGATGATGTCGTTACCGTGGATGTTGAATTTACTGGCTTGGATCATGCCTTCTGGTTTCTGGAGGTTGAAGCGGTAGAGGTGGGTTCTGGAGCCTGCTTTGCGGAAGATGAATACGCCTGTGGCATCTGCGCGGGTGAGGCTGATGCCATTACTCTCTCCTAGGAGGTCGGATAGGTGGCAGTGGCTTTTGGGGAATTTATGGTTGCCTGGCTTGTTCACTGATCCCATGATGGTGATGGAGTGTGCTTCGCTACGTTTGATTTCGATGAGGTCTCCGTCTTGCGCTAGGATTTTGCGTTTTGTGATCTGGTCGTTGTTGAGTGTGTAAGTTTTGTTGTTTCTGTGGATGAGGTAGTCGCAGAGGTAGGGTTCTTCTGTGGTGCCGCCACTGAGTGCTATTAGCTCGGATAGGGTGACGCCTTTACGTTCAATGGGGTGTTGGCCGGGGCGGTTCGCTAGGCCGATGACGCTGGCTCTGAGTGGCTGACGTGTTACTCGGCTGAGGGAGACTTGGGCGGTGTTAAATACGGTGGAGTATTTCTCTGAGATTTCTCTCTGGATGTCGTTGATGGTTTTGCCGATGACTTTGAATTCTCCTGCATAGGGGATGGTGATTTTCCCGCTTGTGGGGACTTCTAAGGGACCGAAGGTGACGGGGCCTTTTGAGTTAGCGAAGGCGCCTTGTTCTGCGGTGTCTATGACGAGCAGTGCTAGCTTGTCATAGGGACGGATGGCGTCACTATACATTTTGCTGGACTGGGCTGTGGGGATGGTGCCGGATTTCTTAAACTGGATTTTGTTGTAGTGTTGTATATTGTCTTGTGAGATGTCGATGATTTCGTAGTTATCTGTGCTAATTTCGCCTTTCGCCTGAGCTTTTTGGATTGTATTCATCCCTGTGGGGCCTTGATCGGAGACTACGTGGCATGATGATAATATCGTTAGGCCTAGGAGACCTAATAGGATGGCTCGACTGGCTTGGATATAGTTATTATTTTGGAATGAGAAATACATGTTTAGGAGAAAGTTTCTGTTCTAGAACTTACTGAGAAAGTGCTGGAAGTAAACTATAAATCCGAGGTTCTGCTTTAGGTGCCAGGGCTACCTCACTTTGAGATGTAAGAATTGAGCTAGGAGGTTTTCATTAAATGCGGCTTGAAGGCGTTTGCCGCGTATGGTGTCTTTGACTGTTGTGTCAGACTTGAGGATGTTTAATGCCATTTTTCGTAGTAGTGC
>CALFBV010000085.1 GCA_937951395.1 uncultured Rubritalea sp. | reverse complement strand
CTACTGATGAAGAGGAAGAAGAGCTTAAAATGATAGAAAAAAAGCTTCTAGAAAAAACACAACCGCAAGACATTAAGCCAATTTCTGAGCACGAGCCTGTCATCGAAACACCTTGTGAAAAAGACATCATAAATTCACTAGATCTATACAAGTCCAGTATAAACCAAGAAGAGCTTCCTGACATAGCAGATAAGAACGTCGACGAGATCCTCGCTACTGCAACAGCAGAAGCAATAGCAGAACAAGACGGAGTCATACTCACTCCTAAAAATAGGGCTACTCCAATCGTTAGACAATCTAAACAGCCAAAAACTCCTATCGAAAAGGTAGCCACTATTGCTTGCTACTTACTCATTGCTGGGCTGTTTGGGTATTTGATAAATTACGTTTCAAATCAGCACGATTTCTCGACAGCAAAGAAATACGAAACAAACGTACCAGCACAGGGTGAGTATGCCCACATTGAGGAAATAGAGACATGGTGGACAGAGCCGGCAGGAAACAACTTTAAATTTGGTGTCGCATTAGTCCCATCAGCGACTATAACTTTAGGCTCTGGATCCACCTCTGGCGTGATTCGCTCTGTTTTCTATAGCTACGAAGAAGGACTAAAAGACCAGCTTAGACCAAAGGGGGATCCATTTACACACGAGTTTGAGGAAGGAAAATTCCTAGAATCAGGAACTAATCAGATCACTATTTATGGAACTGATGGCTATGAGAAGCTTGCGCATTTCTTGCACTACAGAAGTCAAGATGAAGAGCGCTGGACATTAGACGTCAAAGAAGCCCCATCAACCCGGACCGATCTTAACAGTTTCGAGTCTCTTGCAAGAGCCCCCATCGACCCTATTAGAAAATAACCCTCATCTATCTGGGACACTATAACACATAAGATTCACATCTAACAAAAGTCATACCTATGCACCGCATCTTCGTCGAAAAACAATCTGAGCACAATGCTGAAGCACGCTCACTCCTTCATGATCTTAAAGAAAACCTCAATCTAACAGAGCTTAAGAATGTTCGAATCATCCAACGCTATGATGTCGACGGCCTAAGTGACGAGCAGTTTGATAACGCAGCTAAGCTCATCCTTTCTGAACCACAAATAGCTACTGCTTCCGATACCCTAACAGCCTCTAACAGCGAGCTAGTCTTTGCTGTAGAGTATCTCCCAGGGCAGTATGATCAGCGTGCTGACTCAGCCGCTCAGTGTGTGCAAATTCTCACTCAAGAAGCAAAGCCACGCGTAGCGGCAGCCAAGATCATCATTCTCGATGGAAACATCTCCGCTAATCAACTCACTACGATAAAAGCATACACAATCAATGCAGTAGACTCCCGTGAGGCATCCATGGATAAGCCTGAAACGCTAGAACTAAAGGTCTCCCCTCCTGAGGACGTAGAAGTGCTAAAATGGTTCATAACATCTACGGATGAGCAACTCCGCGAGAAACGCAACGAGTTAGGACTAGCAATGAGCGCTGAAGATCTGATCTTCACTCAGAGATATTTTCGAGATGAAGAAGGCAGAAACCCGACCATCACTGAGATCAAGATGCTGGATACCTATTGGTCAGATCATTGTCGACACACCACCTTTGCTACTAAGATCACTAATGTAGAGTTCGACCAAGGCACAGGAGTAATTGAAAATGCTTACAAGCAGTATCAAGAAACCCGCGAAGCAGTCTATGGCGAAAAGATAGACACGCGTCCTGAGACTCTCATGGATATAGCTCTCATCGGAATGAAAGAACTCCGCAAGACGGGCGAACTCGACAACGTCGAAATCTCTGAAGAGATCAACGCCGCATCCATCGTCATCCCAGTAGATATTGATGGCATAGACCAAGAGTGGCTTCTCATGTTTAAAAATGAGACGCATAACCACCCTACTGAGATCGAGCCATTCGGTGGCGCTGCTACCTGTCTTGGCGGATGCATCCGTGACCCACTTTCAGGAAGATCCTATGTCTTCCAAGCAATGCGCGTGACTGGAGCTGCTGACCCTCGCACACCATTCGCAGACACTCTAGATGGCAAACTTCCACAGCGAGTCATCTGCAAGGGTGCTGCACATGGATACTCATCTTACGGAAATCAAATCGGTCTTGCTACTGGTCAGGTTTCAGAAGTTTACCACCCTAACTATGTGGCTAAACGCATGGAGATAGGTGCCGTAGTTGCCGCTGCTCCAAAGAAAAATGTATTCCGCGGCAGCCCTGCTACTGGTGATGTTATCCTCCTCATTGGCGGACGTACTGGTCGTGACGGAGTAGGCGGAGCCACTGGTTCATCTAAAGAACATACCGATACCGCACTAGATAACTCTGCTGAGGTTCAGAAAGGAAACGCCCCTACTGAAAGAAAAATCCAACGCTTGTTCCGTAACGCAGAACTCGCACCTAAAATCAAAGTATGCAATGACTTCGGTGCTGGTGGAGTCTCCGTAGCCATTGGAGAAATAGCACCATCACTCGACATCAGACTCGATGACATCCCAAAAAAATATGATGGCCTAGACGGAACTGAACTAGCGATCTCTGAGTCTCAAGAACGCATGGCTATCTGTGTGGATCCATCCACTATTGAGTATTTCAAAGCAGAGTGCGACAAGGAAAACCTAGAGTGCACCCACGTGGCAGACGTCACCGATAGTGGGCGTTTAGTGATCTCCTATAAAGGCAAGAAGATCGTAGACTTTTCCCGTGTCTTTCTAGAAACAAATGGAGTGCAGTTAGATACTTCCATTAGAGTTTCTACCCCCGCTAATGAGACACCAATTGGGAAACCACTCGCATCTGTTTCAACTAAGAACGACACTGTCGAAAAATTCATTACCGCCCTCTCCGACCTCAACTCATGCTCACAAAAAGGATTGGGTGAAATGTTTGACTCATCCGTTGGAGCAGGAACGGTACTCCAGCCATTTGGCGGAAAATATCAGCTCACACCAATCGATGCCATGGTCGCGAAAATACCTCTAACAGAAGGACATACCGACACCACATCACACATGGCATGGGGCTTCAATGCGAACATTGCTAGCTGGTCACCATACCACGGAGCACTCTACGCAGTTACCGAATCCGTCTGCCGCATCGTGGCATCTGGCGCACACATCGATGACATCCGCCTCACACTTCAGGAATACTTCGAGAAACTAGGCACCGACGCAACACGCTGGGGCAAGCCATTCTCCGCTCTACTCGGAGCCTTCACCGCGCAGAATGAACTCCGTCTCGGAGCCATTGGAGGTAAGGATTCCATGTCTGGCACGTTCAACGACATAGACGTTCCACCGACTCTCGTCTCTTTCGCCGTAGCACCTGGAAAAGCATCTCTAACAGTATCACCAGAATTCAAAGAAGCCGGCAGTGACCTCTACCTAGTTAGCGTCCCGCGCGATGCGAACCATTGCCCAGACTTCGAAATCCTCAAGACTTTCGCGTCTATGCTCTACGCTGTGAATGTCGAAGGCAGAATAAATGCTATCCATTCACTTGCTGAAGGAGGTATTGCAGTTGGACTTTCTAAGATGTCATTTGGAAATAAAATCGGAGCAGTCATCGAGACAAGCGAAGACCTTTACAAAGAGCGCTATTTCAACTGGATCGTAGAAGTTAAGACTGGTGAGTCACTCCCAGAGTCACTCAACGCCATCAACATCGGAACTACCAGCACAGACAACTGCCTCTCTATCAACGGAGATAAGATCTGCCTAGATACCCTCCTCGCCGCATGGTCAGGAACCTTAGAAGCCATCTACCCAACCCAAGCTGAAGTCGCCCACACAGAACTGGACACATTTAACTATATTGGAGAAACACCTAGAAAATCCACTTCTAAGGCCAATGCTAAACCAAAGGTAGTAGTTCCCTGCTTCCCCGGAACAAACTCTGAATATGATTCAGCAAAAATGTTCAACGAAGCTGGTGGAGATGCCCACATCTCAGTCTTCAGAAACCTTACCTCTAAGCACGTAGAAGAGTCTCTAGCAGAACTCGCCCAGCAAATCCGTGAGTCACAGATCCTCATGATCCCAGGTGGATTCTCTGCAGGTGATGAGCCAGATGGCTCAGGTAAATTCATCGCCACCGTGCTACGCAACCCACAAGTAGCAGATGCCGTAATGGATCTCATCAAGAACCGCGATGGACTCGTCCTCGGTATCTGTAATGGCTTCCAAGCACTCATCAAAACAGGACTCGTTCCTTATGGTGAAATCCGCGACCCGAAAGCAGGAACACCCACTCTAACGTTTAATGACATCGGTCGTCACATCGCGACCTATGCTACTACACGCATCGCATCTAACCTATCGCCATGGCTTGCAAATGCACAAGTCGGCGACCTGCACAACATACCCTTCTCACATGGCGAAGGAAAACTCATCGCCACAGAAGAAGACGTTCGCGCATTAGCTGCCAGCGGTCAGATCGCTACACAATACACTGACCTCTCAGGCAATCCATCCATGGATATTGCTCATAACCCTAACGGCTCAGTATTCGCCATCGAAGGCATCACCAGCCCATGCGGCAGAGTCCTCGGCAAAATGGGTCACACAGAAAGACGCGGCACAAACGTAGCCAAGAACGTTCCAGGAAATAAGCACCAGCCGTTGTTTAAGGCTGGAGTTGAATATTTCCAGTAATAGAAATACCCTGATCATACTCAAACGCAGCAAACAAAAAAGCTCCACGAGAAATTCTCTGTGGAGCTTTTTTATGATCAAACTGAGTGGCGGAGCGGACGGGAATCGAACCCGCAACCTCCGGCGTGACAGGCCGGTGCTCTAACCAATTGAGCTACCGCTCCATCAATCGTTCCGCAATCATCTTGCAGCGGGCAGGAAACTAACCAAAACGCGCTAAGGTGCAAGCCAAATTTAATATAAAATGTTACTTTTTTCGCTGTAGGCTCAGTTTAAGTATTTTGTGGCGTTTAAGAAAAACTTACCTCTAAGGCAATCAGGAGAATAAAAAGGCTCCAAAAAGAAAAATATGATTGCTTTTTCGCTATGAAGAGCATTTATTCACCGCCCCGCGAGAAGTCAACCCGGTCGTAGGTCCTCTGAGCAATGCTATGGTAGCGGCGCTATTCAATCTCGCCAGAGCGGTAACCCGACTAACACATATAGACATTATGTCAGAAGACACAACTAACGAAGAAGTAACTAACGAAGAAGTAGAAGAGAACAAGCCAATCCATCTTGATCGCTTCGAAATCCCTAGCCGTCTCATTAAGGACGAAGACACTGAGACTGATACCTATGCACACTTCACCGCCGAGCCTTTCGAGCGTGGATTTGGTCACACCATTGGTAACTCACTCCGCCGCGTATTGCTCTCCTCACTAGAGGGTGCTGCGATAACTTCTGTGCGCATCGCAGGTGTGCAGCATGAGTTCTCTAGCCTAGCTGGAGTGGTAGAAGATGTCACTGACATCATCCTTAATCTTAAGAAGGTAAAATTTAAGCACTTTGACAAAGAGCCACGCGTTCTAGTTCTCAAGGTAGAGAAAGAAGGCGTAGTCACCGCTGGTGACATCACTGATGACAACATCTATCAGGTAGTGAACAAGGACCAGATCATTTGTACACTCGACCGCAAGACTAAGTTCGACTGTGAATTTGAAATCAAAGTAGGTCGTGGATTTAACACTGGAGATGAAAACAAGCGTCCAGACATGCCAATCGGCGTGATCGCGATCGACTCTATTTTCTCACCTGTAACACGTGTTAAATACTCAATCGGTCAGACCCGTGTGGGTCAGATGACTGACTTCGATAAGCTAGATTTAGACATCTGGACAGATGGACGTATCGAGCCAGCAGAAGCTCTACTCCAGGCATCATCCATCATGAGACATCACCTAGACGTGTTCGTGAACTACGATGACAATGCAGTAGAATTCGAGAACGCAGCTCCTGAGCAATCAGAAGAGAATGCAGCTCTTAAGAAACTTCTCAACATGAGCGTAAACGAGATCGAACTCTCAGTGCGTGCGGCTAACTGCCTCAACAATGCTAACATCACTAGCGTGGGTCAGCTTGCTCTCAAGTCAGAAGCAGAGATGCTCAAGTACCGTAACTTCGGTAAGAAATCACTCAATGAAATCAAAGACAAACTCCAGGAGCTCGGGCTCGGACTCGGAATGTCACTTGATCCATCACTCCTCACTGGACCTATGCCATCAGTTTTGGCACCGCGTCTCAGCGCAGAGGAAGAAACACCGGTGGGTCTCGCAGATCTCATCGCTCAAAACTTAAATGACGAATAGTCAGTAACAATTACAATTAGAAAGAATAATCACGATGAGAAATCGCAAAAAGACAGTAAAACTCGGAAGAAGTGCAGCACATCGACGCTCACTCCTCGCAAACCTCACATGCAGCCTTATCCAGCACGGTAAGATCCGCACGACACTGGGAAAAGCTAAAGCTCTCCGCCCTGTAGCAGAGAAGATGGTGACTCTTGGTAAGCGTGGTGATCTTCACGCACGCAGACAAGCAATAGCGTTCCTGCGCCAAAAAGATAGCGTCAAGGCACTCTTTGAAAAAGTAGCGCCAGCATCGAAAGATCGTCAAGGCGGTTACTGCCGCATCACCAAGCTCGGCGAGCGTGTTTCAGACTCAGCACCAATGGCCCTCATTGAGTGGGTAGACGGAATTGCTACTGATGAAGCAGAAGATGACGCTACTGAGACTGCAGAAGCATAGGTCTTCTTGAGTTCACATTACAAAATTTAAGCGCACCTTTGATCGTATTTTTCA
Organism: uncultured Rubritalea sp.; assembly: GCA_937951395.1. Taxonomy (GTDB): domain Bacteria; phylum Verrucomicrobiota; class Verrucomicrobiia; order Verrucomicrobiales; family Akkermansiaceae; genus Rubritalea. The sequence continues at coordinate 124 of CALFBV010000085.1, read as the reverse complement.
TACGTTAAAGGTGCGCTTTTTAGTTCAGCCTCTACCACTACCACCATGAGTTCAGAATCCAAACTCCCAGCCTCTATTACAAAACAACTCCTCCCTAGTCTACTCGGTCTAACTAAGGATGACA
>CALFBV010000084.1 GCA_937951395.1 uncultured Rubritalea sp. | reverse complement strand
TACCCTTGCGGATACTTGGCATGCTTCATCAGTTAGCAGAATCACAGTTGAGGTCTCGTCTTCAGGTCGGTCTACCTTGCCAACGAGTCCTTCAGCAGCGATCACGGCAAGCATTGGGCTTATTCCGTGAGTTGACCCTCGATCAATATGGGCGGTTTCCCACCAATTCGAGGGTTTGCGGCGTATGACTCTTGCAGCGATTACGCTGAAAGGGGTGTGTTTCTTGAAATCTAGTGCTGCACGAAGCTGGACGTTTTCTTTTTCCAGCTTCTGAAGATGCTTGATTTCGGTGCTCAATTTTACTAGTTCAGTCTCCGCTAGTTTGAGCTTGCTGTTGAGTGTTTGTGAGTGCTCTATCTCATCATTAAATGCACGAATCTTAGTTTCCATCGCAGAACCGCTAGCTACAAACGGACTGATAATGGAATAGTAGCTCTTCTGAATCTGGCGCACACTGGTCTCGCTCCTAGTCAGAGCCCATGCGGACGCTGCTAGGAAGACTAGTAGTGTGACGAGATTTAGCGGCTTCATTTACTTCGATAAACTAGAGGTGAGTTTTTGTTAGAAATTCTTATCTGAGCTGGGACAGAAAGATTATTCCATATTAGTAACTCGACGCAGGAAGTTAATTTCCTGAAGCGCCTTACCAGTTCCTTCTGCCACAGCACTGAGTGGATCATCTGCTACGTGGACGGGGAGTCCAGTTTCTAGCTTGAGGCGCTTGTCGAGTCCCTTCAGTAGTGCACCTCCACCAGCGAGTGTGAGTCCGCGGTCTACGAGGTCTGCTGCCAGCTCTGGCGGACAGCGTTCTAGCGTGGTGCGCACCGCATCGATGATAGATGATAGAGGGTCTGCAATAGCTTCGCGGATTTCCTCAGATGAGATTTTCATGGTCTTAGGGAGTCCTGCTACGAGGTCGCGTCCCTTGACGTCCATGGTGAGTTCCTTTGGTAGCTCGATGGCTGAGCCGAGGCGGATTTTGATTTCTTCCGCGGTGCGCTCACCGATCATGAGATTGTAGGCGCGCTTCATATAGGAAATAATGGCTTCATCGAGCTCATCACCCGCTGTGCGGACTGAGCGGCTGTAAACGATGCCAGCTAGGGAGATAAGCGCCACCTCAGTAGTTCCACCACCGATGTCTACGATCATGTTACCTGATGCTTCCTGGACTGGGAGACCCACTCCGATGGCTGCCGCCATAGGCTCCTCGATGAGGTAAACCTCACGAGCGCCAGCTTGCTCAGCACTTTCACGGACAGCACGTCGTTCCACTTCTGTGATGCCAGATGGGATGGCGATGACTACACGCGGGTTCGAGCGTTTGTTGCTATTTGCCTTTTTGATGAAATGTCTAAGCATCGCTTCAGTGACCTCGAAGTCAGCGATGACTCCGTCCTTAAGTGGGCGGATGGCGACGATGTCACCAGGGGTTCTGCCGAGCATGCGCTTGGCGTCATCACCTACAGCGAGGACGATATTAGTGCCGGCTTTTACAGCGACTACAGAGGGTTCACGTAGGACAATGCCTTGGTCCTTAACGTTTACGAGAGTGTTGGCGGTGCCGAGGTCGATACCGATGTCATTGGCGAACCAGCGACCGAAAAATTTGGAAAACATGTAATATTGAGTTGATGAAAAATTGAAAATTTAGTTGAGCATGATTGCTCGGTATTGATTATACGCGCCGAGATAGGCACTTGTTTCAATCTATAACCTATTATGATCCTTGCGCGTGTGTGCGGACTATCCACCTATATCAGCCGCAGGTCAAGTCGGATTTAGCGGGATTTGTGTGTTAGTTCACTTGATTTGTTGTGTGAAAATTACTTGCTGATGGCGCTTGCCAGTGCTGGCGAGTTGTGGTGAATTGTCATTGCAATGGCATACACGGAAGATAGGGCATTTGAACTCATAGAATCTGCTTACCAGAGAGGTAGGCTTGGGCATGCATTTATTATCTCAGGAACCAAGCACGCTGGGGTGGAATCTCTTACTGCGAGAGTGATTAATCTCATTAACCGTGATGAAGTAGTAGAGGCTGGTGAAGAAGGCGGAGGTGATGATATGTTTGACCTCTTTGGAGAAGTTGAAGCTGATGATTCTACACGCGCTGCTCCCCAGCCTGAGGTAGAGAATTTACAAGAGCTCGAAGGCGAGCTAGTGCGGATAGTTCGTCCGCAGATGAAATCTAGAATCATTTCCGTGGATGTTATCCGTGAGTTGGAGAAGTCCATGTATGTCAGGGGACGTAAAGGAAAATACAAAGTGGGGGTCATCGTGGATGCAGACCGTATGCGAACTGAGGCGGCGAATGCTTTCTTGAAAACACTGGAGGAACCGCCAAATGGCTCGATTTTGTTTCTCATCACATCGAGCCCAGAAAGACTACTCAGCACCATCCTTTCACGCTGTGTGAACATCCCACTTATCGCAGAGAATGATGTCCGCGAAGAGTTAGAAGGGGAGCGGGAAATGCTAATAAGCCTGATTAAAAACGGCAAGGTGGGCTTTAATTCAGTATCACGAGCACTGACGATTAAATCTGTATTCGCGGCCATTTTAAGCAAGCGAAAACTTGCCATCTCAAAGGTCTACGACGCCTCACTCAAAGAAGAAATAGATCATTACAAGAATACGACGGATGGAAACTGGCTGAAGGATAGAGAAAAGCACTATGAGGCTCTGGGGCTCAGTGACTACATCTTTGTGCGTTCAAGATTCATCGACCTACTCATTCTCTGGCTGGGTGATTTAGTAAGAATAAAAACTGGAGCTCCGAGGTTAGACTTCAATGAATACCAAGAGGGGATGGCTGAAATAGCTGCGAAGGAAAGCTTGGAATCTCTGATTCTGAGAATGGATGCTATGGAAGAGCTGCGCGGTCTTTTCGAGACGAATGTGAGTGAAGCCCTAGCGCTAGAGGTATGTTTTATGAAGGCATTTTCTTAGCCTCAAAATAAATCTACAAATTACCAAAATAAGTGTTGCAAACTTTTCGAAATTGATTAGATTGCCGCCCCAAGAAAAAAAGCCGAGATGGCGGAATTGGTAGACGCGCCTGATTTAGGTTCAGGTGTCTTAGGACGTGCAGGTTCGATTCCTGTTCTCGGTATTTTTTTCTTTAAGCCCTACTTTTAGTGGGGCTTTTTGCTTTTTAGCATCTAGTCTTTTAAGTTTTGTATAGCTGGTGTGCTAGAGGTGTGCTCTCGCCAATTAAAGCGCCATTTTCGTATAGGGTAATGGTGGTGAGGAATCTCACTTCTTATGCTATTTCCGGATTTTAAAGACTGGCATGTCTTCCTGCCAATCCTTGCTCTCTGCTACCTTTTCGAAAGGGATGATAGTATGTAGTCCATCACCTTTGTCTCTTAATGTCATTGTGAGTTTCTGATCGCGAAACCATCATCTATCGTGATT
>CALFBV010000083.1 GCA_937951395.1 uncultured Rubritalea sp. | reverse complement strand
GTAGGGCTCTTGCCTCTGATAGCTGTGGAGGTCCTGGAGGAGAAGCAGCTTGAGAAGCTACCAGCGTTCACTAAGCGGATGAACTGGGTTATAAAAAACCGTCCAGATCTGGCTAGCTATGTTACATTTTGCCCTGTCAATTCTAAGCGCCGCCTCTTAGCGATCCCTTCTAAGGAGCGCTTGGAGAAGATCTTTAAATATCTTTTCGATGAGTCAGAGTTTCTCTCCCCTTACGGTATCCGATCACTCTCTCGCTATCACGAGGAGAACCCCTACATCTTTAGCCATCCTAAAGGTGACTACATGGTGGATTACGTCCCAGGTGAAGGAAACACGCACGACTTCGGTGGTAATTCAAACTGGCGTGGACCGATCTGGTTCCCGACTAATTTTCTACTCCTAGAGGCTCTCCAGCGCTACGCTCACTTCTATGGCGATGATTTCAAAACAGAGTATCCTACCGGATCAGGTGAGAAATATAACCTGAATGAAATCGTTGAAAAGATAGCTGGGCGACTCTCGGACATCTTCTTAGCCAATGAAGGTGGTGTGCGCCCATGTCACGGTGGCGAGGAGAAATACGCCACAGATCCGCATTGGAAAGACCTCATTTTATTCCACGAATATTTCCACGCAGAGACAGGCAGAGGCTGTGGTGCGAGTCACCAAACTGGCTGGACTGCTATGGTCCTGCGTTGTCTTAAGCTATCTAGTAAGGTGAAGTAGGAATCTCTGGGCTTGCACTTAAGCGGATCTAGGACATTATTTTAGAGTGAATAAAGACGAGATCATATCCAGAGCCAAGCGTGTAATAGAGATAGAGCAGCAGGCGATCACTGGACTATTAGATAACCTAGGGCAGGGATTTGTAGATGCGATCCAGCTGCTGCTAACTGCGCTGGAGAAGAACAGCAAGATCGTGGTAGTCGGCGTGGGGAAGTCTGGGAATATCAGTCACAAGATAGCTGCCACGCTGAACTCCACAGGTTCCACAGCAGTGGTTCTTAATTCACAAAATGCTCTCCACGGAGATCTGGGGTTAATCTCAGACGGAGATGTCGTCTTAGCACTTTCTTATTCTGGAGAAACTGCAGAGCTGTTAGATTTATTGCCATCCATCAAGAGATTCGATGTGAAGGTGATCAGCATTACAAGGAAAGAAGATTCCACTCTGGCTAAGTATTCAGATGTGTCACTGATGACGCCTGTGGAGCGAGAGGCTTGTCCTATGAACCTAGCTCCCACTTCATCATCCACTGCCGCGCTAGTGATGGGGGATGCTCTAGCGATGGTTCTGTTAGATGCCAGAGGATTTACTGAAGAAGATTTTGCGCGTTACCATCCGGGAGGTTCACTGGGCAGGGCGCTGCTTATAAAGGTGGATGACATTATGAGAAAGGGTGATGATTTAGCGCAGCTAGATGAATCCGTAACGGTGGACGAAGCTATAGCCGCGATGAGTAAATCTCGCTCCGGAGCCTGTGTTCTAGTCAATCTAGCAGGTGACCTAGCAGGAGTTTTTACTCATGGAGATTTTGCCAGAGCCTTCGAGCAGAACGATAGTATCCGAGGGCGGAAAGTGTGTGACTTTATGACGAAGCAACCAATTACGGTAGACGCGAGTTCGCTCGCAGCTGAAGCAGTGAAGAAGATAGGTAAGCACCGTATCGATGATGTAGTGGTGCTAGACGATGCAGGTAAACCAGTAGGTCTGGTGGACACGCAAGACTTTGCGAGATTGAAATTAGTTTAAGCTAAAACAACGAAGGAGAATCTGGAGCTGGCAAGTTTTGTTCTTGGAGTGAGGGGAATCTTAGCTAAAAGAGTGCAGATGCATATTTCAGATATACTAAATGGTGAGTCACCATCACTTTCATTCGAGTTCTTTCCGCCGCGCTCAGCTCAGGCATCGGACGCGCTGTATGGAGTGATTGCGGAGCTAGAGCCGTATAATCCATCGTTCGTATCTGTGACCTACGGAGCAGGTGGAGCAACGCGTGACCTCACTCATGACCTCGTGATTAAGATCAAGGAGACAACTGGTGTTCCACCAGTCCCACACCTTACTTGCATCGGGCATTCGGAGGAGGAAATTGATACTATTTTACAACGCTACGCAGATGCGGGAGTAGGAAATGTGCTCGCTCTTAGAGGTGACCCACCGAAAGATCAGCCAGACTATGATCGCTCCAAGGACGCGTTTAAATTCGCAGCGGATCTAGTGAGATTCATCAAGAAATTTAACGAATCTGGCAGACATCCAGACCCACGTGGATTCGGGGTTGGCGTGGCGGGATTCCCTGAGGGACACCCTACCACTCCGAATCGTGTGAAGGAAATGGCATTTCTCAAAGCTAAAGTGGATGCAGGCGCGGACTACATCTGCACCCAGCTATTCTTTGATAACCATGACTTTCTCGACTACCGTGAACGCTGCGAGCTAGAGGGGATCACTATTCCAATTATAGCTGGTATCATGCCTGTGACCTCGCTCAAGGGGATGAACAGAATGGCAGAACTCGCTGAGGGTGCACGCTATCCAGCTAAATTGATCCGAGCACTTCAACGTGCTGGCGGTGATGCTGAAGCAGTGGAAAACGTCGGTATTCACTACGCTGCACAGCAGTGTGCAGAGCTTTTAGATGCGAAAGTAGCCGGGATACATTTCTACACGTTGAACAAAAGTAAGGCGACACAGCAAATTTATGCAAGTTTAGGCTTGAGTCGCAGCTAAACTTGCTCTAATTATCCCCCCGAAGCGAAAATCACATCGTCTCAAGCAACAACATTCAACATCAAGCGGGTATAGCATAGTGGTAATGCACCAGCCTTCCAAGCTGAGTAGGAGAGTTCGATTCTCTCTACCCGCTCCATTTGAACACAAAAAATCCTGCACTGTAAAAGTAGCAGGATTTTTTGTGTCTTGATTGTTGAGGCCTACTCCGCCTTCACGTCAGCTTTGGTAGCGGCTTTAGCGCTATCAGGGAGCTTCTTAATGCGGAGATTTCGCAGTGAGACATCGTCTCCGTGTTCCTGGATGCCGATGTGTCCTTCTAGAAGTTGCGACCAGTGGTCGAGAGTCTTGCCCTCGAGGAGGAGCTACCAGCCAATCTTTCTTTTCCTCGTCAGAGAGAGTATTTAGTGCACCTGATACTAAAGTAGCTGCTGAGAACATGCAGACAATAGTAATGAAGATATTTTTTCATCAGGGCTACCTCACTTTGAGATGTAAGAATTGAGCTAGGAGGTTTTCATTAAATGCGGCTTGAAGGCGTTTGCCGCGTATGGTGTCTTTGACTGTTGTGTCAGACTTGAGGATGTTTA
>CALFBV010000082.1 GCA_937951395.1 uncultured Rubritalea sp. | reverse complement strand
TTTTACGAAAACCCTTTAGCAATAAAGGTTTCAACTAACGAGCGTATTTTCTTGATGAAATATGCGGCTAGGCCAAATTTAAGACGCTTACAGTGGTTCTCTCTGCAGAGCCCACAAGGGACTTTAACCCTCAAGTCAGTGAGCCATGCTAGGCGCACCGACAAAAAAAGCCCGCATCATTCGATACGAGCTTTTGTAAATTTATTGAGAATCTATAACGATTGATTACTTGTTGTTATCAATGATTTCTTGAGCTAACACGACAGAAGCTGTATTTAAATCTCCGGCTTTCACTGTGATCACTCTTCCCTTTGAAGTCTTGAGACTATATGCTCCGTCTTCAAACTTGATTAGCTTGGCTTTGATTTCGCGTCCCTTTGAACTTGTCCAAGTTCTTTCTACCGGGTTAGCGATCATTACTGCATCACTCTCAGCTTTATCAGAAGCATCTGCCTTATTAGCATCGTCGGTTTTTCCAGCTACACCAGAATTTTTAAAGCCGCCTTCTTTCTTAGTGTCCTTGATCTTCTTCTTCGTCTCTTTGAAGATCTTGCGGTATTCTTGGCCCTTCAGACTAGCATGATTGAATGACCCTAGTTTTATCTCACCATCTGGGCTCAAGAAAACTAGTAGCGGTAATGACCCACCTATAGAGTTAAGCGCAGATGAAACCTTCCGTGGCAAACTGCGCCTTTCTTTACTGTCTACGAAAACTACTTTCGTGTAAGACTTCATCCCTCTTAACTCATCAATGGCTGTCGAACTGACAGTCCCTGAACAAATTGCTCAGCTAATTTTAAGGTCCTCTGGGAACATAATGTAAGCGACAGCTACTTCATCTTCTGCCGCCTCTGTTCGTGCTTGCTCTATCTCCGAAACGCGAAATACGCCCTTGGGTATCTTAATCGCAGCTGCAGTGGAAACGGCAAATGCTGTAATCATTGTGGTTATTAATAGTTTTTTCATAGAATATAAGTGGTTAATTTTAACTAGTTAGCAGGCAGCTTAACACCTCAAACCTGCTTTTATATAGCATAAAGCACTGATAAATCAATTATTTATCTAAATCACTCAAATTAGGCTTATTTATTGCCCTTATTAAGGTGGAAGAAGCTGCGAACCTCGCCATTGATCTTTCTCATGGAGAAATCCACACTATCTAATTCCTCTGAAGCCTTTAACAAATCATCGATGACTACCCTGCCTTCCTCGAATTCTGCGCGATTAAAGTTAGGTGAAATTTCTGTCCCATGCTTGTCAAAAAGCTTCATCCAATCATTCACTACTTCTCTGACAGGTGCCATCCTAACCTTAAAGTCCATTCCACCACGCCTGCCTGTGGCATGATACTCAGGCAGAAACCCTTCCACAAAAGAGGGTGCAGAAGTAAAGAACATCATCCGCTCATTGAGACCTAGAGCCAGATTAGCCTCAAACGAGGTAATCCCTAGCTGATAGCTCCAGAAATCCATCCCCTCTTTCTTGGCTAGCTCTGGCTTTCTGTAATTAATCTTGTCATTAGTGATACGCTCTAGTTTGGAAACAATTTTTAGATTTGTAGTATCTATCGCCTTCCAACTATCTCTGAGTTTATTACGATTCTTCACATCATACCCAATCGCTACTCTTGGAATTTTTCCATTTTCTAGAATCACAGTGGGGACATCTGGAACTCTTGGCATCTTGCCCTTGAGATCCATCACTATCGCGCCCTCATTTCCCAGACCATCACGCATACCTTCACGGAACGATTTCCAGTTCGCTACTAAATCATTACTAAACTGAGCGTCTAACATCTTAAACATGTCCGCAAACTCTTGGAATTCCGGATCATCAATATCATGCTCTACAGTGAGCCTAGTGACCTGGTATACGAGATTCACCATATCTTCTAGACTCTGGATGGTTAGATCTACATTCGCTTCATTCACCACCCAGCTAGATGAGAATACAGCATCATCTCGCAGGGCGATGTCAGCTAGTTTTCTATGAGTTTCTAGATCATACATTGTGGAGTCATCACCATGGAATGAGTCCACCTTGAAGCCATCTTCTAGATACACCACGCTACCAAATCTGCTTGGAGCAGACAGTGAAGATAGCTTTCTTTCATTCACTGCCATTTTTTTCAGAAGCGCTACGATGTGGCTGGTGTCTCCAAATGATTCTGTTTCTACTAGGAATTTCCCTACACCTTCTGAGATGTCTTCCATCATAGTGGTCACCTTTGCTAGCTCTTGTGAGATTTCTTTACTGACATAAGTTAAGCTGATCACCTCCTTGCCCTTATATTCCTTGAGAAAGCTCATCTCTTCATGCGCCAGAACGGAGTCGCTTGACTTATCTACGAAATCTAGCCCTTCATCTGTATCGCCGATGTAGATGAGCACATAATTCTCATAAATCCCCACCATCATCGTTAGTTTAAAATCTTTGAATTTCTCAGTGAACTTTTCTATATATTCCTCAGTCACTCCCATCGACTTCATCACCTCCAGTTCCATTTCTTTATCTGGGTCTTCCTTCCACTTTTTGAACATATCGGCGTATTTAGAATAATCCATCTTCACACCTTTGAACTCACCGTAGACATCTGAAGTAGTTGCTTCAAATAGCTCTTTAGCCTCACCCTTGATCTTTAAAAGTTCAGAAAATCCTCTGTTTATCAGCGCGATGTATTTAGCTCTGTCATCCTCGTTGCTTACTTTAAATCCTGCATAAACTCTAGGCATCTTGTAGTCGTCCATCACTAAGAATTCATCCATCACTGGTTTCATCATAGTTTTCATCAAACGCGTAGGATCATCCATCAGGTTGTCGTCTTCAAGCGCAGAGACCATCATCTTCCCGATGATGTAGTAATACATCCTGTAGTAGATCGAGTAGACATCCCCTAATGTTTTCAGAGACTTTGCAGAGCCATCGCCCATAGCTAGAAATACTTCTTCCCCTGCTACATTGAGGAACTCCTGAAACTCTTCAGACTTCATCTCTTCATCGATGTCATCGCCCTCTTTCTTCAGGAGCTCTGCGAACATCTTACCTATCTCTGTGTCACGCGTGGCGCTAATCAGACCGTCTATATTTTGAGCATTGAAGAACATCTCCGTGTCTTTCGGAAGGTGTTGAGCAAATCCAGCGACATCCTGCACTTCATCTTCCTTCACAGGAGCCTCTTTTTGCTGCTCCTGTATTTCCTTGATCTCGTCTACTTTTTCATCCATTTCAGGATTTGGAGACTCGACCCGCACAATTGTTCTAACATCTTTCTCAGACTCTAGAGTAGTCAGCTGTTCATTACTAGAATATGTCTGATCAAGGGAT
>CALFBV010000081.1 GCA_937951395.1 uncultured Rubritalea sp. | reverse complement strand
CTCCACCTCTGCGATAGCCTCTTCTAGCTTATTGATCGCGTCATCTGCCTTGAAGCTATCGTATTTAGATATCCTCTTAATTTTGATCTCTGTCAGTCTAACGATATCATCCTCAGTGACCTCACGTATTAGCATTTTCTTAAAGGGCTCTAGTCCTTTATCAATTGCTTTAATCACCGCCTCCCAAGTCTCACACTCTTCGATGTCGCGATAAATTCTGTTCTCAATAAATATTTTCTCCAGTGAGCTGAAGTGCCATTTATCCTGAAGTTCACCAAGCTTGATCTCAAGCTCCATTTTGATGAGCTCTTTGGTAAGAAATGTATTGTGCTTGAGAATATCCGTCACCCCCATGAAACTAGGCTTACCTTCGATAATCACACATGAGTTGGGTGAGATACTCACTTCACAATCCGTAAAACCATACAACGCATCACGACTCATCTCTGGGTCAGACCCCGCTGGTAAATGCACTAGAATATCAGCGACTGCGGCAGTGTTATCCTCGATCCGGGTGATCTTAATTTTACCCTTTTCATTCGCAGCTACGATGTTGTCCATCAGTCCACCAGTAGTCACACCGAATGGAACTTCCGAGATCCGCAGCAAACGTTTGCTTTCTATCTCTATCTTCGCACGCACGCGCACCTTTCCTCCGCGGACACCATCATTATAGTTACTCGCATCCATTTTTCCGCCTGTAGGAAAGTCTGGAAGCAGCTCGAATGGCTGATTCCGCAGCACTGCGATACAAGCATCGATCACCTCTATGAAGTTATGCGGTAAAATCTTACAAGCCAAACCAACGGCAATCCCCTCAACTCCCTGAGCTAACAGAAGTGGGAACTTCATCGGTAGCGCTACAGGCTCTTTATTCCTGCCATCGTAACTTGCCGTCCAGTCAGTAGTCTTCGGGTTAAACGTGATCGCATTTGCAAATGGAGTCAGCCTAGCCTCGATATAACGAGGGGCAGCCGCGCGGTCACCAGTGAGAACATTTCCCCAGTTACCCTGGGTATCTATCATGAGATCCTTTTGGCCGAGCCACACCATCGCATCACCGATGCTGGCGTCTCCATGGGGGTGATATTTCATTGTATTGCCCACCACATTTGCCACCTTATTATAGCGACCATCATCCAATTCATTCAGAGAGTGCAGGATGCGTCTCTGCACAGGCTTGAGCCCATCGTTCACATGAGGCACCGCTCGCTCCAAGATCACATAACTCGCGTAATCGAGGAAATAATCTGAATACATATCCCTTAGTGTCGCCTCTGGCTTATCTTCCTTACTCATAAATAATTACTTAGCTTTCATTAACTATCTGCGCTCAGCGAAAACAGTCAAGCATAGAGTGAAAATTGAGGTTTGCTAAAGATAAAAATAGTTTCTAACTTTGAGCCATGAAAATGAAGTATCTCTCCATTACTCTAACCTCTGCACTACTTGCACTAGCACCAGCTAACCTTTTAGCAGAAGGGAAAGCAGAAGAAAAACAGCTGAAGTCAAAACTAGTGGTAGTTTCTGCTAACGCGGGACTTGCTGATGAGGACAATAAATTACAGAGACTATTTAGTAACAGCTCTAAGCCAGCAATCCGACTCACCTTCCTGATCAAGGCTAAGAACATCGTGCAAGTGCTTGAAAAATCAGTAACCATCACATCCAAGCAGCCTAAAGATTGGAAATGTGGTTCCTTCCCTAGGATTTCTGAAGACGGTGATGCTGCGTCATTCGTTATAGAAAAGAAGGGAGATTTTCTCGAGAAAGCAAATGAAACTAGTGTAGCAGGAACGATAGACATTCAGACTGGGACAAAGCTCATACCTAAATCATTCACACTATTAAGCTTCGATGAGCCATTCCGCATGGACAACTTTGTATTCACTCTTTTAGAGGATAAATTAAAAGTAGAGGGCAACCACACGCTGATCAAAGAAATCAGCGTGGAATACAATGACAAGATACTCAACACACGGGGCTAGCTGGTCAAATGACTCTAAGACCTACAACTACAAAGGGATCGGAAAAGGCGCCAAGATCACATTTTCTTACTGGAATGGCCTAGTGACTAAAAAAGTTCAGTTCTCTAAGAAGTAGGATTTAAAGCCATTATATTTTCACTTATTTTACAATGCGAGATCCCCTATCCCCTTCTAATACTAGTTCGGATCATGAAGTTGCTGATCACATTTGGACTGAAGAATTAGCTCCAGATTACCCGGTCATTCAACTTTCTAACCAATACGGCACTGCAGCTGTAGCTCTACATGGAGCTCATCTTATCGCCTACAATCCTACTCGACAGAAACCTGTCATTTTCACGAGCAAAGAAGCTGTTTACAAAGAAGGGCAAGCAATACGTGGCGGAATCCCCATCTGCTGGCCATGGTTTAACGCTCATCCAACTAATCCTGAACTCCCTTCTCACGGATTAGCTAGAACACAGTTCTGGAAAATCATCCACTCATATCACTCATCAGAACTTACCTCTATTACTCTGGAGTTAAATG
>CALFBV010000080.1 GCA_937951395.1 uncultured Rubritalea sp. | reverse complement strand
TAATAAAAATAGAATTGGTTAAATCAGAGGAGGGTGATTTGCACGTGCGAAAACGCATGTGTTTATATTATAATAGCTTGCAATAATAAATTGAACCACATTACTCTCTAAATTTGGTCAAATATCGAGTGCATTTTTTTCTCACATTCTTGCAAAAATACCTGTTTCAGCAAATTAAATCTCTCGTAGGTGTTGTAGAAGGTGCTGGGATCATATTCATATAATTGCGAGTTTCGCTCCATAGTTTATAAAGTCAGTTCAGCCATGATTTACTCCTCCTGAAATTGCACACAAAAAGCTCGTGTGCAATTTTTGTGCAATTTTTTCGTTCAATAATGTTTATTCATAAGCCGTCATGAGTGCTTTGAATGTCGTTCTTTTATTGATAAATAAAGGATTTATAGCATTTATGCGTATTTATGAGGGGTCATGAGAAACGTATCACCTTTAAACTGTTAATCACTAGGTCCAAGGTTCGAATCCTTGTGCCGGAGCCATTTGAAAGCCTCAGAGCATATTGTTCTGAGGCTTTCGCCTTTTAAATACACATCAAAAGCGGGCTGTTTCCATGAGGAAAGCCCGCTTTGTGCCACTTATGATTGTGATTCGTTAGTTATGCCATGTTAATTACTACCCGGCTGCTATCTCTTGCGTCTGGACTTTCCGCCTTTGGATTTTCGCTTTGCTCCACCTGGTAGCTTGGCTTGGGCGTTATTCTTGCGGTTGGCATATTTGTTTTCATAGAGACCTGTTCTGCCTGATTTTTTAGCAGTCTTAGTGGTGTGGCGTCGCTCCATTTCTGGGGTGTTCTGGTCATACTCGAATCCTTCAGCCTTTTTCTTAGGGAGTGTTCTCTGAATGAGTTTCTCTACCTTTTTGAGAGCTTGCTGATTCCGCTGTGAGACGAAAGTGATAGCGACTCCCTTAGACTCCGCTCTGCCAGTTCTACCTATGCGGTGAATGTAGTCTTCCGACTGTTCCGGGAAATCATAGTTAATGACATGGGTTACGCCATCGACATCGATACCGCGCGCGGCAACATCTGTAGCGACTAAAACGCGCACTTTTCCTTTCTTAAATTCATCTAGCGCTCGTCTGCGTTGACCTTGTGATCTGTCGCCATGGATGGCTTCTGCTGTAATGCCTTCCATTTTAAGTGCGGTGGTGAGTTCTTCTACACCGAGCTTAGTCCTGGCAAATACCATGATAGCGTAGAACTCGTGTGAGCTATTGAGTAGATGTTCTAACAGTTCCGTTTTCTGGTGTTCTTGGACCTCGTAAATAATTTGTTCTATAGTTTCTGCTGGGCTAGCCCTGCGTTCTACTTCGACGACTGTTGGAGAGTTGAGAAATTCCTTAGTCAGAGATTGAATCTGGCTATTCAATGTGGCTGAGAAAAGTAGCGTCTGCTTACTCTTAGGGAGCTTCTTGACGATGGTGCGGATGTCGGGGATGAAACCCATGTCGAGCATGCGGTCTGCTTCATCTAGCACGAGTGCCTCTATTTGATGGAAATTTCCATGTCCTTTATCTACTAGATCTAACAGTCTTCCTGGAGTGGCTACGAGTATGTCGACACCAGACTCTAGCTTAGCGATCTGACCCTTGTCACCGATGCCACCAAAGATGACGCCTGTTCGAAGGTTCGTGTATTTTGCATAGCTACGGACGTTAGCATGAATTTGCTGCACGAGCTCACGTGTAGGCGCGATAATGAGAACTCGGGTGTGGCGCGCTTCATTTGCCTCAGTTTTGTCGACTAATCTTGAGAGTAGAGGAAGGGTGAATGCGGCAGTCTTGCCTGTTCCTGTTTGCGCGATTCCTATGACATCAGCTCCTTTGGCTACTTTAGGAATTGCTTTTAGCTGGATAGGAGTAGGCTTGGTATAGCCGTTGTCTGCGACAGCTTTTAGGATACGCTCGTGTAGTGGTAGTTGGTTGAAATTCATGATAACAATAGATGGTTTATTCTAAGTGAAAGACCAGTATTAGACTGAACTTGCAGCTTAGGACATAATGTTGGAAAAATTCGTTCTAGCAGGTCTAGTTTTCCCGTTGTGAAAATATTAATTTCCGAAGGTCTGTTAGGTTTTGAGGTTGTGTGGTTGGAGAGTAAAGAAAGTGTTCGCTTCGCGACAGCCGCCCCAGTATCTATGAGTATGATGTTTTTTCCTGCTACTCTCTGGATGGATTCTCTGAGAAATGGGTAGTGGGTGCAACCAAGCACAAGGGTATCTACTCCATTGTCTAACATAGTCTCTGTATATTCTCTTATGGCTGCATCTACTAATGGGCCAGTTAGCTTACCAGCTTCTACTAGGTCTACAAATTTAGGGCACGGCTGTGTGATTACTTTTATTTTACTAGCGGGGGCATGAGTGTGGATGAGGTGGTGGAATTTCTCACCTGCGATGGAAGCCTCGGTGGCAAGTATCCCGATGATGTTAGAGAGGGTAGCCTCCGCGGCAGGTTTGACGGCAGGCTCCATGCCTACGAATGGGATAGGA
>CALFBV010000079.1 GCA_937951395.1 uncultured Rubritalea sp. | reverse complement strand
CGCTCCTGGTAACAAACGGATGATGGCATCAGAAACTACCGCTGCAGCGATCGCTCCATTCGTCAGCACGTAGTCACCGATGGAAATTTCATCATCCACCAATTCATCGATGACCCGGTGATCCACGCCCTCATAGTGACCGCAAAGAATAATCAAATGCTCCTGCTCAGAATACTCTTGAGCCATCGCTTGCTTGAACGGTTTCCCCTGAGGGGTCATCAACAAGACCCGGCACCTCTCACTACGTAATTCCTCAATTGCCGCAAAAATAGGTTCTGGTTTAAGAAGCATCCCTTGCCCACCTCCACATAGGTAGTCGTCGGTTTTCTTATGCTTGTCCATAGCCCAGTCCCGTAAATTATGGGCGGAAATTTCCACGATGCCGGTCGCCTGAGCACGCTTGATAATGCTTTCGCTAAGCGGAGCCAGAGCTATCTCTGGGAATAAAGTAATGATGTCTATACGCATGTTGGAATGGATTACTGTGGTTTAAAGTTGGCTTACACACAGGTTCTACTATGATTTAGCTCATGAAGAAAGTGCTTATCTACACAGACGGATCATCCCGTGGAAATCCCGGTCCAGGAGGCTACGGAGCACTCCTCATTAGCGGAGAGCACAGCAAGGAACTCAGCGCCGGATATAAGGAAACCACCAACAACCGCATGGAGCTTCTGGCAGTAGTCACCGCCCTAGAATCACTGAAGCAGCCCTGCGAAGTAGAAATCATCTCAGATTCACGTTACGTCATCAATGCCATGGACAAAGGCTGGATGCTAGGTTGGCACAGCAGAGGCTGGGCAAAAGCCGACAAAAAGCCCCTCAAAAACACTGACCTCTGGAAACGCATCCACACCGCCATCCAGCCCCACACCATCAAATGGACCTGGGTGAAAGGCCATGCCGGAAACCGCCACAATGAACGCTGCGACCTCCTAGCCACCACCGCGGCAGACGGCAAAAACTTACCCCCAGACGAAGGCTACACCGCCCAAGAAGACAGCCCAGATTTATTTGGTTAGGCTAGCCCGCTTTGGAGATACCGTAATGCAATTTTACTCTATCCAAAGGGTAACGAGTCAGTAAGCTGAAATTCTTTTTAATCTTGGTTATTTAAGCGTTCTGGAATGGCTACCACTTTGCTGTAGGCCATGTAGCCATTTGAGTCGATGATCACGAAGCAGTGGTCAGGTATCTGTGCTGGTATGGTGGCGGTGACACGGAAGCCATCATCACTTACCTTTGCTAACGCCCACATTCCTGGCAGCTTAACGTCATCAGGTTTGCTCACCATTTCACGGTTATGTTTCGTCCTTTATCTGGTGTTATCGGCTTAATTTGTCTTGGATTGGACGGACTATAGTGTCAAAGAAACGGTGATTGTCTCTTCCCCGGCTCGACGATAACCTTGACATCTAGGTATGTTCATTTCACTCTCTCATACTATGAAAATTAACTTTCAAACTATCGCTGTCCTCGCCGCGGTCTTGATTTCGTCGTTTGCGCTCGCTGCCGATTATTTTCCTGAACTCAAGAATGGAAAAGGCACCGACCTTCAGCAATTGCCGCTTGGTCCAATCGGCGGCATCATCTCGGTGCAGATGGAAACCGCCGAGGCCAAGATCTTATCGTTAGCTAAGGGTGGTCCCGGAGATCGCGCGGGCTTGAAGGCGGGGGACGTGCTCATCGGTGTCGGTAGTGGGAAGTTCGACATCTACAGCAAGAAGGTGGAAACCGGCGGTGACGGACTGCCTGAACAATTGGGGCTCGCTATTCTTGGCGCTCAGGCTCAAGGAAATTCCCTTGAACTTCGCGTCAGGCGGGGAGTTCAGGAGGGCACGGTGAAAGTTGCGTTGCCAAAGTTGGCCACGTTTTCAAAATCCTACCCGGAGAAATGCGCACGCTCCGAGGCTTTGCTCACCGCAGCCTGCGACTGGCTCGCGAAGTCACAAAACCCCAATGGGACATTTGGAAAGAAGAAAAGCGAGTATTCCAACGCCTTCGCCGCCCTCGCTCTTCTCTCATCAGGCGACAAAAAGTATATACAGAACGTGAAGAAAACCGTCGATTGGCTGAGTGACAAGATCAAGGTGAAGAAGGGACCCTCGGAGAGCAACTGGCACTCTACAGCGACGGGCATTCTTTTTGCGGAATACATTCTTGCCACTGGGGACGACTCCGTTCTGGATGGGCTCGCGCTTTGTTGTGAAGCGGTGGGAAAGCGCCTTGAGCCCGAGACGGGAAGGCTGGGACACAAGGGAACCAAGCTCCCTTATAGCGGTAAGGCACTCGTCATAACCAGTGCCCACGCGCATCTCATGTGGGCGCTCGCGGACAAGGCTGGCGTGAAGTTGAGCCGCGACGAGTGGGACCTGTCCTACAAGAGCGTGAAGGCGGCCATCGGGAAAAACGGGAACATTGGATACAACTTCCGATCTAGAAGTGACTACCAGTCGATGGCTAGGACGGGTGCAACCGCCACGGCACTGTCGTTGTTGGAAACTTCCGGGGACGACCTGCGCGGCATGACGAAGTGGATGGAGAAGAATTATAAGCGGAGCACCAATTGCCACGCAGTCGCGTCCATGGGCACCATATTCGGATTCATGGGACTGAAGAATTCGAACGAGTCCGCTTGGCGAGAGAACCTCGACTACCACCGCTGGCTCTTCGCACTCGTGCATCCCTTCGATGATGACCACGGTGCCTATTACTATGGAAAGCGCGGCAACTTCGGTGGCGACAACTACCTCGGTCTCCGGACAGTGGGGAACTATCAGACCATTCTCATGCTCGCCTCGGCGAAGGCCGACACCCTGTGGTCTTTCGGCAATCGAAAGAAAGGCTGGGCGAAGTAGGCGCTCATCGTAGCACAGGCTTGCAGGGAGGGCTTCCGATTGTTCCGCCACGCCATTTTTTCCACTACGAAAGATTATTTCCCTCTAGCAGATTAACCCATTTAGCCTGTTGGCTAGACTTCTCTTTTTTGCCTTCTTCTTCTGCTGCTGGAGTGACTGTAGGTTCATGCAAAATGTTTGCAGCAGGATAGAACCTAGGCAACAGAGTGGAGTTACAATAATCCGGCAACCTTTTGCATTAAGTTTTGTCGTGTAGTGTGAAAATGAATAGAAAAAAATTGAGAAGACCGCTTTAGCAAGTGGTCTCCTCAATGGAATGTAAAAATTACTTAATGAATAAATTACATGCGTCTGCGACGGGTCGCGAGTGCAAGACCGCTAAGACCAAGCAATAGAGTAGATGAAGGTTCAGGCACTTTCTCAAATGTGAATACAGTTCTGATACTTTCACCATTAATGTTTCCAGTTCCTCCAGAACGCTGGACAGTCAGGGTCTGAGATAAATTAGTCGTAGAGGCAAGATTCCAATGATCATCAGCAGTGTCTCCATTACCACCTCTGCTATGAGTGAATACATCACCTGCTGTGTAGGTTACGTCATCTCCATTTGTGATGCTACTACCAGCAAGAGTCCATGTCTGCCCCGTGCCACCAGCACCTGTTGTCAGAGTGCCAGCTTGATTGAGTCGAAATCCAGCTAATGTTGTGTTTGCACCTCCTCCAAGGTCGGTAGTTGATGCTCTACTCGCCCAGAGGACTG
>CALFBV010000078.1 GCA_937951395.1 uncultured Rubritalea sp. | reverse complement strand
AACGCAGCCATCAAAATGCAAGCTGAGCCAGAGGTGACAGGCGAATATAGCTTCAATAATGTAAATGTAACAGACCTCATCGGTTCAAGTTATGAAGATTGGCTAGATGGCAATATAGACGGCATAGGAAAGATTACAGGTAATCTGAATTCAGCTGATGGAGTTAAAGTAATAACTACTGTGGAGTTAGCAGGGAGGCTTAGCCGAAAAGCTGGGAGCAATGAGGGCGCGTCAGCAGTGGATGCTGAAAAAGAAAGCATTCTAGTAATCAGAGGAGATAGCTTCCAGCTGCTCAAGTTACTGCAAATGAAAGATCCTAGGAATAGCTACTCACTACTCCGTGCACACAAAGGGACGATCATTGTAGAGAACCAAGGATTTGATACACAGGTCACTATAGAAAATGTGAGATGCGGGCTAAATGATCTCATTCTGATGAATGGCAAGTTTGAATATGCAGTAAGAACCGCCACATCAAAAGAACAAGAAATAGACGCTTCAAGTCTTGATCTGATAGAGGTTGAAGGAGAAGGTAGTCTTGATTTTAAGGATATTCAATTGACGACCGATACAGTAAGAGCATTCTCAGGAGAGGTTGACCTAGGGGTGATACCAGAAGTTTTTGAAAATAATATCAAGGTGTTCGACGTCTATCCAGTTGATAACGCGACACTTAGAGCATGGTTTAACATCAAACTCAAAGGGCAGCTAGAAGAGTTAACCGAAGAGCTAGCTGATGAGCTCTACGACATAATGAAGGGTAAGGAAAATAATTAGCAGAATGGATAGAAAGTTCTTGCAGAAAAGGGAAGACTATCATAGCTTCCCGTCCGAGTCACTAACCTCCTTCCCTTTGGAAGCGGTTTAAGGCGAAGAAAATTTTAATCGCGGGATGGAGCAGCCAGGTAGCTCGTCAGGCTCATAACCTGAAGGTCGTAGGTTCAAATCCTACTCCCGTAACCAATCTAAAGTCCGCTTTCATAAAGAAAGCGGACTTTTTTTATAACGTACCCAAGTTTATATTATTGAGGATCCGCGGAGCAGAGTAGCCAGGTAGCTCGTCAGGCTCATGATCCAGTAGTCGCGGGATATTTTGTAGGTTTACGTGTCTTACGCTGTGCCTATCTCTTTAGCAGAGTTCTAAGATTGGTTTTATTCTTATCTGCTTCTCTTACTTTACTTCTAGCGCTTCGTGTTGCTAACCACTTCTTAGTGATAGGCTTCCAGCGCTGCTCGTCAATAAGCCAAAATGCACTACAGATCTCTATTTCCTTCGCTGTTAAGCGAACCTCTCTTTCGCGGAGCTTTCGCAACACCTGAATGGCTTTCTGTGGGTCTTCCACTAGGCCTGAGCCAACAATGCTTTTGTAGCTTTCCATTACACTACGGAGTTTTTCTAACTCTGCTTGTACTTCAGTGAGGGCTTCTTTGCCTTCAAGGAGCTTTTTGACTTCTTCTCTTTGACGTTTGTCCATACGCCAGTTTTTAAGAGGTGTGTCTCTTTTGAGTCTGTCGAGCTGTCTACCGATGTACCCGCGCGAATCAAGAGACCAATTTAGAGAAGGGTTAAGACGAATAAGTGCTGGGTCAAATCCTGTGCTAGAAGTGTTACTGTATATGGGAGGAGCAGACACTGACATATTAGCTCGTGGCAAGTAACGATAGTAAGTGGCTAGGAATCTACCTTTTTCGGCAATATCTTCTAGAGCCAAGAGATTAAGTTGGAGCAGTCCCCAGCGATTAGTGTCCGTGAAATCTAAATCGTTCGGATTGTAGGTGATGTTTGGGATATCTTCTGGTTTGAGATTAATGTTATCGTACCCAGCCATAAAAAAGTCGCCCACTTTTATCTTCCAATTCTTTTCGCTTTCTATCCAGGCTTCTAGAGCTTTTTGGTGATTTAGCTTCATCACGAGAACCTCAGAACCTTCAATCCTGATAATCCCCTTCACTAGTTCACCTTCGATGTCGATGGCTTTCTTTTGTAGCTTTAGTAGCCGTTGCTGCTGGAATAAGTGATAGAGAGCAATGACTTGTTGGCGCATTGTATTCTCGGCAGACAATTCAGCTCCAATGTAGGTGAGTTTACGGGTGTATATATTTTTTGGTAAGTCTAAAAGGTTACCTAGTGAAAGGTAACTATTTATACGATAGGTGGGGTCTGCAAATGCGTCTCCAAGGTCACCGATATTAAAGGAATCATTGATGCCCAGTGTTAGACCGGGAGTCATGTCTTTCCAGACTTGCTTTTGATTGTATTTGGCGTCAGCGATCCTGAAGTCTGCTTGTATTAGATTAGGGTTACTCAGATACATTTTGTTGAGCCCTTGCTGCCAAGAAATATCTAACGAGCCTTGATTCGTCTTGTGTTGTTGGCGATAAAGTTCTTTTTGAAATTTAGAGCTAATATCGTCTCTACTTTCAGCGATGCGCTCATCAGCGGGCTTCATCCATACACAGCTTATACAGGAAAAGCAGAGGGTGGTAACAGCGAGGAATGAGGTGTTGATTCTTATCTTATTATTCATATTGGCTGTGGGGCTTGTTAATGAGGTGTTGATTTATAGGTGGGGTATAGTGCTGAAGTAATTCCTAGCTCTTGATAAGTGTATGGCAATGTATTTGTTCAACGCAGGATGCTGTAGTCGATTGTTATGAGTTATTTCAAATAGTCTCTTGAAAGAGAGGGGTGCAGTAAATCCTGCTACTTTGCTTCAAGAGACTCTAGTTGATTTGTAGCTATGTCGTATAGCTTCTTATTTCTACTTTCCAATTCTGGTGAGCTGAGTAGGATTCTAAATAGTTCAAGCGCCTTAGACTTATGAGCATTATTTTTCTCAGGATCTTTTATTTTGATGGAGAGTTATTGAGTAATGTGGCATGGTAGAATACGGCATTTTCTCTAACGTTTATATTGTTAGAGTAGAGGCTGATGCCTTCTAGTTCAGTTATGCATGCTAGACCTTTTTTCTAGAGCCTAGAAGGCATACATGCCCATCATCTTGTGGTCCATATAGTGATCTATATTACTTGCTTGGCTTGGCTTATTTGTGCTGGATTGCCGTGTTTTAGTGTCCATAGAAGCCCCGCTTCAGAGAGTTTTCCAGTAGGGTGCTTCTGGATTATCTTCATTATTTCTTCCACGTGTTTGCTAGGATCGGGCTTGTTCTCTTTATGGTAAGCCATTCTCTCACGTGTGCTCTTGATTTTCTTTACTTCCACATTTAATAGTTCGGTTTCTTTTTGATGGGATTCAATGATAGATTGGATTTTCGAATTAGAGGCGCCTGGATCTTGTTGTAGGGCTTGTGCCTCTATAGTGGAGCTTGTCAGGATAATAGAAAGTAGAGCAAGTAGAGTTATCATTATTGGTTTTTTCTTTATTTATTTTGTTAGGCGGTGAGTAGGAAATGATGATTTATGAGCTATGAGCATGGTATAGCAGGCTATGGTAGTGTTTCTGTTAGGTGGGAATTATAGAGGAGTATAATTTTTTGGTGATGAGGGCTCTCTTCTATTCTTTGTTAGCTCGATATTGTTCAGAGCGCATTTTTATCATACTCTTTTCACAAGTGTGCCATAGGCAAAGATCTCTAAGTCATGGTTTACACCTAGTATCCCGTGTCCTGCTGAGATGCGGTAGTCGAACTGGCAGTTGATCACGGCATCACCGTCTAGCATATCTGCGCGTTGTTTGAGCTGCTTCTTAGCTCCATCAAATGCGACTGAAGGGCTGGATTTAGCGAAGAAGTTTTTACTAAGTGTGTCTAGCACAAAGATGGTATCTATAATCTCGTAGTCGAACGGTGGGGGACCTGTGGTGATGATGACTTGATTTGATTGACCTTCTAGTGGTGCGGAGATGCGCTCTAGATGAATGTCTGGCTGGTGTTCCTCTTCGGTGATTTTCTCTACAAGGAATGTAGCTCCGCAGGTGATGCACTTGATGTCGCGTGCTACTTGACGGTCTTCGAGGATGTTTGATGATAAGCAATCTGGGCAATTAATTTCTAACATGGTTCTATAGACATATCGTAGTGAGAGTGGTCTTAGCAAGCTTAAAACCAGTGGGCTCAGGGAAATCCAGGGCTAACTCGTCTT
>CALFBV010000077.1 GCA_937951395.1 uncultured Rubritalea sp. | reverse complement strand
GAAGCGGCTCTAGTCGCTTCAGTGAAGCTTTCTTCAAGATATCTAACAGGAAGATTTCTCCCTGATAAAGCCATCGATGTTCTCGATGAAGCCGGCTCACGTGCACGCATCAGTCAGATGACGCGTCCACCAGAACTCAAGGAACTCGAAGCTGAAATTCAGCAGATCAATAAGGCGAAAGTCCAAGCAATCGACGATCAGGACTTTGAAATGGCTGCATCCTGCCGAGATGAGGAAAAGAAAGCCAAGAAAAAGCTAGAAGACATCCTCGCTGATTGGAAAGCCGAGAGCGATGAAAACATCGTAGAAGTTTCAGAAGATGACATCATGACAGTTGTCTCTAAATGGACCGGCATCCCACTCCAGCGTATGGAAGAGAAGGAAGCTGAGAAGCTCCTCAAAATGGAAGATGATCTCAAGGAACGTGTCATCGGTCAGGACGAAGCAGTGGTTGCCATCAGTAAGGCGCTCCGCCGCTCCCGCGCAGACCTCAAGGATCCGCGTCGCCCGATTGGTTCATTCCTATTCCTAGGGCCTACAGGTGTTGGTAAAACTTACCTCGCGCGTAACCTCGCTGAATTCATGTTTGGTGATACCGAGTCACTCATCCAGATCGATATGTCAGAATACATGGAGAAATTCTCCACAAGCAGACTCATCGGTTCACCTCCGGGATACGTAGGTTACGAAGAAGGTGGTCAGCTTTCTGAAGCGGTTAGACGCCGTCCATACTCAGTGATTCTGTTTGATGAAATTGAAAAAGCTCACCCAGACGTCATGAACCTTCTCCTTCAGATACTGGAAGAGGGAATGGTGACAGATAGCTTCGGTAGAAAGATTGATTTCCGGAACACGATCATCATCCTCACTTCAAACGTGGGTGCTGCATCTGTGAAGCGCCAGACCTCACTCGGCTTCGGTGCAATGAATGAAGATGAGGCGGATTACGAAGGGATGAAGTCCAAGACGCTAGATGAATCTAGTAAGTTCTTCAAACCAGAATTCCTCAATCGTCTTGATGAACTGGTCGTATTCCACTCACTCGAGAAGAAGGACCTCAATGTCATCGTGGATCTCGAATGCGCTAAGCTCTACGAGAGACTCGAAGAAAAAGAGATCACGCTCAAGCTTGATAAAGCAGCACGTGATCTACTCATCGAGAAAGGCTACGATCCAAAATACGGAGCTCGTCCAATGCGCCGCGCAGTGGAACGCTTCATGGAGGATCCACTCGCCGAGGCTTTACTCAGAGGTGACGTAAAAGAAGGCGATAACGTCAAGGTGTCCCGCAAGAAAGGTGCTGAGGAGCTCACCTTCAAGCCACTTAAGCGCAAGCCTAAATCAAGCGAAAAAGCATCATCTAAGTAACTTAATATAACTTTTAAAGCCACTCAGCCTCTTGCTAAGAGGAGTTGAGTGGCTTTTTTTATTAAACTCATTATGAATTCTGAGATAAGACTAACTGAAGAGCAGGCTGAAAATTTTATTAGATTAGCTTTAGATGGGCTGGAGCGAGAGTTTCCTAACAAACCAGGCGTCATGATGAATGGGTTGGAGGATGTGAAGCGTCCTCGGGATCTTTACCCCGTTTTCTACGGGCACTTTGATTGGCATTCATCTGTGCATGGGCACTGGGCCGCTGTTAGGTTGTTACGGTTATTTCCGCAGGCTGATTGGGCTGATGAAACGAGGTTGGCTTTATCTAGGAAATTTACTGAAGAAGGGCTAGCGGCTGAAGCTGAAAACTTACGCCGAAATCCTAGTTTCGAAAGAATGTATGGCTGGGCTTGGGCGTTAAGATTAGGGATGGAGTTAAGGCAGATAGAGGGTGAATGGGCTAAACTCTACGCGCCTATTGAAGGAGCAATTGTAGAAAATGCGAAACAGTATTTACCCAAGCTAGACTGGCCTGTGCGTTGCGGATTTCATCCAGAATCTTCATTTCCACTCGGGCAAATGTTAGACTGGGCACGAGCAACTGGGGATACTGAGTTCGAAGCATTGATCATAGTAAAAGCGATCAAGTTCTACGGGGAAGATGAGAATTATCCCGCAGCATACGAACCAAGCGGAAATGATTTTTTCTCTGCTGGGCTCAATGAAGCAGATCTAATGCGACGTGTGTTATCCAAAGATAAATTTCAGTCATGGTTGCAGGTATTCCTACCAGATCTCAAAGACGGCAAAGCAGGTAATTTACTAGATCCTGTCACAGTGAGTGATCTTGAGGATGGTCAGCTCGTGCATCTAGTAGGCTTAAACCTCAGCCGAGCTTGGTCCATGCGCGGTATCGCATCTGCTCTCAAAGGATCAGAAAAAATATGTCTATTGGATTCTGCAAAACGCCACCAGGAAGCGGGGCTGAAACAAGTGAGTAGCGGTAGCTATGAAGGCGAGCACTGGCTAGGAACCTTTGCTGTTTATCTGATGACGGAAGTAGATTGAATTCCGATCAATCATTTTTTAAGCTAACATTTCGTAGTAGTTATAGGCTGCTACGTTTGCAACTTCTTTATTTGGATCTTCTAATAATGGTTCGATCAGTGATTTTAGGTGGTCTATTTCTTGATCTCCGATGATGTCGCAGGCGAATTTTCGGAGGTAGGGATTTTTAGATTTTAGGGATTCGATTAGAATTTTTTCTGCCTCTTTTGGGCGGGCTACGCATTGGTATTGCATTGCCCAGGCAGCTAACCATTGGTCAGAAATGTTAGAGAGGTCTGTATCACTCAGTGGGTAGTAACCTATCTGGATAAAGCCTTGGATGGCGGAGCCTTTAAGATAGATGTTCTTGGACTTGAAAGCCGCTAGTAAGGATGATCTCAGTTCGTCAGTTGGTTCGGCTTCTGTGAACAGGGCGAAGAGTGCTGAGCAGCGTCTGTTGGGGTCATTTGATTCTAAGAATCCTGATAGATACTCTATCCAATCTGGATCTTTCTTGCTGAGTGCAAAAGCAATTTCATCATAGATATATCGCTGTGTGTCTTCTAGTTCTCTGTCTACTCCTTCTGATTTGAGGATAGATTTAGGGATCTTGACCCACCATTGGCGGAGTGTGGCAGCGGGTGCCTTGTCGATTACTTGAATCACTGATCTTAGTAAGATAATTATTTAGTGAGGGTGGCTTTTGAGATTATCCAGTCACCATCTACTTTTTTATAAGTGAGGTCACAGTTGATAGTGTGGTCTAGGTTTCTGGGGAGCTTGTCTGTCTTGATATGAAACTTAAGGTTGGCTGTGGCTGTGTCATCCTCGATGTTAAGTATCTCTATTTTCTTATCAGTGATGGAGACGATGGCAGGGGAGTTTACTAGTCCGCCATGCATCTGGACGAGGTCGCCTTTTGAGAAAATGGAGCCGAAGTCTGAAGCGTAAGCAATGTCATCTCTGTCCACTTTGAGTCCTATTTTATCATCTAACAGATCCCTGAATTTACTAGTAGCAATGGCTCCGCCAAACCTTCCGGCACCTGCTTCTTTCTCAAAACATTCGATGAGAGATTCTGTGTTTCTAGTGATGACTTTAGAGTCTGAATACCACCAGAAGTACAGACCGGTGAGGCCGAGGACGACTGCGATGAGTGTAAGGAGTTTTCTGTTCATGCTTAGAGGTAAGTTTTGATTAGAGGTGGCTATTGCGTCTACCCGTGCCTTTGCCTTTATTACTGGGATCTTTGTCTTTCTTGTTCACTTCTGGGTTCTCGGGAAGGAGGTCATCTGGAAGGAGGTCATCTGGAAGGATGATTTCTACTGGTGAGCCATTTGTGGCGAATCCTAACCTAGAGGTGGCCATGGTCTTTCCTTCAAGCTCTGGGTCTTGGGTGATCACTGTGTCGGGTGTGGTCCAGATGATGTTGATTTTTTTGCGTAGGATGGCGTTGTCTTGAATGAGGATGATTTCATCAGCTCCGTAGACATACTTACGGTCGATGATGTAGGCTCCTTTGAGTGTGTTGCCGATGATAGTGGCCTTGAGTGGCTGGTTGATCCTAACTGGTGGAGAGTCTGTGACGATGCCAAAGGGGTCTTTTATTTTTGCGATGACAAAGAGCTCGCGAGATGACTCATCTAGCTCGCCTTCTACGTGCTCGATGGTGGCTTTCCAGACGGCTTTGTTGTTAGAGTTGATGGCGTCTGTTAGAGTCACTGGGATTTTCTGGTCGCCTTGCTCATCAATGGTGATCTGCTCTAGCTGCTTGGATGATAAAGGTAGGCGGATCTCGGCTGCATCTGTGGCGTAGATTTCACCCAGGTTAGTACTTGCTCCTACGGACTGGCCTGGACCTACGATGCGGTTGCGGACTCGACCATTGAATGGGGCTTTGATAAATGTGCGTTCGAGATTTCTCTTCGCGCGATCGAGGGATGCTTGCTGGGCAGCAACGTTGGCTGAGGCCTCTCGCAGCTGGGGTTTTCTAAGGACTAGGTCGTTTGGTTTTTCATCAAATCCAATGTCTTTCCAGTTTCTGAGGGCTTGTGCCGCAGTGGCTTCTTCCTTGGCTAATGATGCCTGTGAACGTGCTAGTGATGCTTCTGCTGTGATGATCTGAGAAGCATAGTCTACTGGGTCTAGTTTGGCTAAAATTTCACCTTTTTGGAAAAACGCACCATCTTGAAAGTTGGGTGAGATATGGATGATTCTACCAGAGACTAGAGCATTTAGGGTGGTGGATGTCTTGGTTTTAACGGTACCCTGAGTAATGAGCTCTACTGGGAAATCAACAGGTGTGAGTATCTCAGCAGTAGTCTTCTGGCCTTTCTTTTTTTGACCGTACTTGTTTGTGCCTTTAGATTTTTTATCAGTTTTGCTACGATGGCTTTGTTGCTGATGGATAGACTTTTTCTTACCATTATTAGGCTTCTGATAGAAATACTTTATACTAAACCATGTGCATATGATGATGACGATGATGGGAATGAGTTTGAGAAAATTCTTCTTCATTTTCGTACATGCAATGTTCTGGTAAAAAGCGAAAAATCAATATCAGACTATTTTCTCACTCTGTAGTATCCATCTGGATTATAGAGGAAGTAGGCATCATGTGGATTTAGTCTAGGGAGATATAGGCAGGGCTTGCCGTCCTTGCCCAGAGTCTCGTTAGCACGGTCTTCTTTGTCTGCTTTTTTAGTTGTGACGGTGTCTGGATTTACGACCGCGGAAGTTTCCTTGATGCTGGTGACGATGTGGTTTACCCACTTGAGTTTCTGTGCTTCTGTGGCGAACTCTACCCAGTCACCATCTGAGTTTTTCTCATACATTTGCTTGATGAATTCTTCTGTGGAAATTCCCATTTTCTTAGCAACGGGAGTCGCAAGTTTTTTCCACCACTTCTTGGCATCTTCGTAAGATTCTTTCTGCTGGGTGAGATTCATTGTAGTGAAGAAGAAGCTAGAGCTTAGCTGGTGGTGGAGAATGATAGCATTCGGGTATGCGTAGGATTCTTCAGCGAGGGTGGTGATGGTGGCGGCCATGGATGCTGCGAAGGATTTTACAACTACGTGGATAGGTGCGTCTGACCCGTCCATAGCTTTAAGT
This sequence comes from uncultured Rubritalea sp., assembly GCA_937951395.1. Lineage (GTDB taxonomy): Bacteria > Verrucomicrobiota > Verrucomicrobiia > Verrucomicrobiales > Akkermansiaceae > Rubritalea. The sequence continues at coordinate 4,737 of CALFBV010000077.1, read as the reverse complement.
ATACGATAGCCTGCCATGACTGAACCGCCAGGTGAGGAGTCGATGACGATGAAGATAGGTAGCGTTTTGTCCTTGTTGTTGAAGTAATGGATTCTGTCGCAGATATGGTCTGCGGTGTCAGATGTGACTGCTCCATTGAATGCGATGCGGCGGTCTGAAATGATGAGAGTCTTGCCGTCTTCGAAAGGGTTCTCGAGGTAGACTGGCTTGTTGTTAGCGAAGTTTTCACGCTCTTTATTCATCTTGATGGCAGCTAATTCAGCTTCTTGGCGTTGGGTCATGAGCTGTGACTCGCGGAGTAGCTTGGTTTTTTCGAGTGAGAGTTCAGAGGTGGCGAGTGAGGCTTTGCTTTTGGCAATAGCGGCTTCACGTTCTAAAGCTTCCTGAAGCTCAGTGGCTGCTTTTAGTTTTTCTTTATCGGTGGCTGCCTGCTTGAGGTCTGCGATTTGTTGTTCCTCAGAGATGAGCTCGCGCTCTAGCTTGAGGCGGGAGATCTTAGCGCGGAGGTCAGCGAGTTCGGTTTTGAGCTTCTCAGCCTTAAGTAAATTTGCTTCTGTGAGGGTTGCTAGTTCAGATTTAGGCTGTGTAAGATCTGTCTTGGTTTCCGCTAGGACTGCAGGAGCAGCCTGGGCACTGACTATGCCAGTAGAGAGAGTAACTAAAAGGGGCATGATAAGTAACTTTTTCATAATGCATGAGCCTAGAATACTGTGATGAGATGGCAACTTAAAAAAGCTCAGATCTAGCCTTGTGTTGAGCCCTAGTTGTATTTAGATGCTTGCCAAGTTGTTGAAGCTGGTGCAGAAGTTTGTGCGATCATGACTTTCTTTTTGGGTAATCATCAGGCAGATTTTGCGCTGAATTTTCTCTCTCTATTTTTAGAGGGCGCTCCCTATATTTTGTTAGGGACGCTGATTAGTGGATTCATCGATGTCTATATGCCTGCCTCGCTGATGGATAGAATGATACCGAAGAATAAGTTCATGGCGATTTTGAGTTGCGGTTTGATGGGGTTGATTTTACCTGTATGCGAGTGCGCGGTGGTGCCGGTGATCCGGAGGCTGGTGTCGAAGGGGTTGCCTATTAGCTGTGCGTTTACATATATGCTGGCGGCACCTATTGTGAATCCGGTAACGATCTGGAGCACTTGGCATGCCTTTAGTGATCAGGATCAATGGTGGGTGGTGCTTTCTCGAGTAGGGATGGGCTACGGTGTGGCGGTGCTGGCGGGAATTATTTTATTAGCGATTCCTGCTGAGAAGGTTTTACGGGATTCTTTGCTGAGGACTTTACGTTCTGCTAATGATAAACGAGCTAAAGCTAAATCTGAGGCTGAGGCGAAGGAACATGCGGAGCATCATCTCCATGATGATGGTGAATGCTGTGGGCATGATCATAGTCACGACCATGATCATGATGAAGGTGGAAGCAAAGTGGTGATGGCGTTTCGATCAGGGGTGCAGGACTGTGTGGATGTGGCGGTTTATTTCTCAATCGGTGTCTGTTTGACTGCGATGTTTAATATATGGTATGTGCTGAATCAGGAGTCGATGACTCAATATCTAGATAGTGTCTGGATGGAGACTGGCGGGATGATGGTACTGGCATTTGTACTGAGTGTATGTAGTACATCGGATGCGTTTATGGCGGCGACTTTACGCGGTGTCGGTATAGGGTCAAAGATGGCATTTATGGTGCTGGGACCGATGTTAGATGTGAAGTTGCTCTTCCTATATCAGACGGTAATGCGGAAGAAATTTTTATTCTATTTTGCAATAGGTCTATTCATATTGATCGGCTTGCTTTCTGTCGCTTGGCAAGAGTTTGAGCCGCTACGAGAAATGATCAATAACATGGCGGGAGGTAAGTCATGAAGATCCTAGAGCGCAGAGTGATGAGCGTGGTGGTCCTGATGATAGGAGCGCTGCTGTTGTATTTCTATCAGCATGAAAAGCTGAATGGCTATCTTAAGGAGAAATTTCACATTTACGTGCTGATCGGTGGACTGGCTGCGATGGTAATGGCTGTGTTCAGCATTCTTACTGCTGGTTTGGAAGGGGATTGTGGGCATGACCATGGAGACGATGAAGGTGACTGTGATGCTCATGACCACGATCATGGAAGCGATATGAACCCCTTTGTGGCGTTAATGATCGTGGCTTTGCCTATGTTTTTCTCTCTTAGCTGGACCACGCATGGGATCAGTGCAGCTCGTCAAGATGCTCTGAGTGAAAAGGATGTGAGCTCGGCAGACTTTACCTTTAATGACTTACCTCCATTTACGCTGGAGACTCTGGAGAAATCGACTAGCAAGGCTCCAGATGGGGCGTTCATGTTGAATATCTTTGAGTTGTTTTTCACGGCGGGCGATACGGTACAGGAGAAGGTGATCAATGGGCTGTATGTGGAGACGGAAGCTAAGCTTAGGAACGAGCCTAACAGAAATCCGGATGGGAATAGGATGCGTCTTTTTAGACTGATGATGACGTGCTGTGCGGCGGATGCGCAGGCGGTGCCAATGACGATAGAATTCGAAGGTGAGACACCAGATATAGGGCACAACAGTTGGGTCCGGGTGGCTGGTATCATGAGCTATGAGCGGCAGGATGGAGTGGTCTATCCTATGCTAAAAGTAAAGCGCATCGAGGAAATTCCAGTGCCTGAAGGTGAGTGGAGCGAGGGGCTAATGAAGTAGTTTTTGTAATTTTATCATTGAGCTAACACGCCCGTGGTCTATGGGAAGGGTATGAACGTTGGGATTTTGCAAGACTGGGTGAGTCATTTATTTTTTGGGGAGTCTTATTACTTGGGAGGTATCTGGGAGCAGCTACTCGTATCAGGGGTGATTTTTCTGGCGCTGATTGTTCTGAGTGCGGTGCTGTATTACTTGATTCGTAAGGTTATTCTTGGTGTGTTCACAAAGATGGTGAAGCTGACTAAGAATAATTGGGACGATGCTTTGCTGTCTAGCAGGCTCTTCAAGTGGCTCGCCATGCTGGCTCCTGTGACATTATTCTGGCATTTATCGCCGTATATTTTCGATAAGTCAAGTAAGGTGAGCGGTGTTGGTTCTACTATCCATATGGTGAGTGAAATATTACTCGTGGTGTTGATTCTGTTAGCGATTAATTCTGTTTTAAATGTGATCGAGCGGATCTATCAGCACTATGAAGTATCTCGTGAGCTGCCTATCAAGAGTTTCTTCCAGGTAATAAAAATTATATTAGCTCTGGTGGGTATTATTTTCATTATCTCTACGATCATAGGCAAATCTCCTCTGTATCTGTTCTCAGGTCTGGGAGCCATGACGGCCATTTTGATGTTGGTGTTCAAGGATTCTATCCTCGGGTTCGTGGCTGGTATCCAGCTCTCGGCTAATAAACTAGTGGCACAAGGTGATTGGATAGAGATGCCAAAGTTCGGTGCAGATGGCGAGGTTATGGAGGTGGCTCTCACTACGGTGAAGGTGAAGAACTGGGATAAGACGATTACTACGATACCTACGTATTCTCTGATTTCAGATAGCTTTAAAAACTGGCGCGGTATGAGCCAGAGCGGAGTGAGGAGGATCAAGCGATCTCTTTTCTTAGACATGGGCACGGTTAAATTTCTTGACGATGTAATGGTAGAGAAAATGAGAGAAATATCTCTGTTAGAAGATTATTTAAAAGAGAAGGAAGAAGATATACGTCAATGGAATGATGAGCGGGGAGTGTGTGCAGATGATCTCATCAATGCCCGCGCGCTGACCAATATTGGAACGTTTAGAGCATACGTGCAAGAATACCTGAAGAGTAATCCTAAGATCTCAAAAAACGACACACTACTAGTGAGGCAGCTACAGCCAAGTGAGCATGGTCTGCCAGTAGAAATCTATGTTTTCACAAATGATAATAACTGGATAGAATATGAGAAAATTCAGTCAGATATTTTTGATCACTTCTTGGCGGTGCTAGGCGAGTTCGGGCTGCGGGTATTCCAGAGTCCATCCGGTTCGGATATGACGGCATTTGTTACGAAGAAATAGAGTCTACGATGACGTTTGATTCAGCAGCCTTTGAAGCAATCACTCCTCAGTGCCGAGGGAAGGTGAGCTATCAAAGAGTGGTGGAGTCTACGAATGATGAAGCGCGCAAAGACATCATTGCTGGGCGAGCCTCATCAGGCTCTATCTATCTAGCAGAATATCAGACAGGCGGCAGAGGCCGAGGGGGGAATAGCTGGGTTTGTCCTGAGGGCGAGGGTTTATTGTTTTCGCTCGTAGTAGATCCAGATGTAGATTCAGCGCTTTGGTACAGAATGTCACTAGCAGTGGGGTTCGCTATAGTGGAATCGATTCGAAGTATAGGAATAGATACAGAGGTGAAAATGAAGTGGCCTAACGATATCTACATCAATGATAAGAAGCTCGGGGGAATTCTCATTGAGAAAGTAAATGAGCTTCTGATAGTGGGGGTGGGTCTGAATGTTAGTGTGAGAGAATTTCCAGAGGAAGTGTCTGAGCGAGCTACGTCTATATCTACTCATCTACTAGAAAGTGGTGATGTGAATAGAGAGCTGCTTCTATCTGAGGTAATCCATTCTATCTATAAAAATGGAAGTATCATAGGTGAGGGTTTCGACCATTTAATAGATCTGGTAATGTCTTGCTTCTATCTTAAGAACAAAAAGGTGAGTATGCTGGTGAATGGAAACACAATGGTGGGGGAAGTTCTTGGTATGTCAGAAAATGGTTAC
>CALFBV010000076.1 GCA_937951395.1 uncultured Rubritalea sp. | reverse complement strand
ACCGCTTTTAATTTTATCTACAGCGCCTTCTCCAAGATTTTTAGCTTCTTCAACAGTGCTTGATGCACCGTCTTTTACAGCTTCAGCTGCGCTTCCTGCTGCATCTTTAGTCATTTCAGCTGCTTTTACTGCACCGTCTTTGACTGCACCTGCTGCGTCCTTAGTCTTATCAGCTACTGCTGAAGCACCATCCTTGACTGCGTCAACTGTCTTACCAGCCACTTCCTTAGTCTTGTCTGCTGCTGCCGCTGCTCCGTCTTTGACTGCATCAACTGTCTTACCAGCTACTTCCTTAGTCTTGTCCGCTGCTGCTGCTGCACCGTCTTTGATCGCTTCACCTGTCTTAGAGGCTGCGTCTTTAGTAGCGTCTACTGCTGCTGAAGCACCGTCCTTCACAGCACCAGCTGCATCACCTGCTACTTCTGTAGTTTTATCTATTGCGCTAGCTGCTCCTTCTTTAACTTCTTTACAAGAAGTGAATGCTGCTGCTACGCCTACCATGACTAATATGTTCTTTAGTTTCATTGAATTATATATGTTTGTTGTTGTTTCTTTCTACCTCGTAGAATTAGTTACTGCTAACCTTTTAGACACCACATGCAAGAAATTTGTCACATGTTTTTAGAGTCACTTACAAAATAAATCAACTTCTACTCTTTAACAATCTTCACTGGTGCAGGCGGCAGAGACTCTAGAAACATTTTCCCATAACGCTTCGTCACCACTCTGTTATCCAAAATAACGACTAACCCGCTGTCTTTTTCACTCCGAATCAGCCTACCTACGCCCTGTCTGAGCTTGATCACAGCCTCTGGCACGGAGTAATCCATGAAGGCGTTTCCTCCATTCGCCTCTATTTCTTCTATCTTACAGGCCACCAATGGATGATCCGGTACGCTGAATGGTAATCTGGTAACAATAACATTTGATAAACTCTCACCGGGAACATCAACACCTGCCCAGAAGCTATCTGTACCGAAAAGCACACTATGCACATCATCACGGAAAACATCAATCATCTGGTGCCTGGGCATCCCATCTCCTTGCACCAGTAGTCGCCAGCCCATTTCATCGAAATAATCTTCCATCGCCTCTGCCACATTCCTCATCACACGATAGCTAGTGAATAACACAAACGCCTTTCCCTCGGTGTATTTCAACACGCGCTCTATCCAGTGCACTAGGGCTGACTCGTATTTCTCAGTCCCAGGATCAGGCATTGCCTTCATTACATAGACTTGCATCTGCTTCTCATAGTCAAAGGGACTACCTATCTTGAGAAATCGGCTCTTTTCCGCTCCCACACGCCTTCGGAAGTATCCTAGGTCTTGATCACCTGCGCCCAGAGTGGCACTCGTCAGCACACAGGTCTTGCCTTTAGCAAACATTGTTTCCCTGAGCCTGTCTGCCACATTGATAGGAGCGGACTGTAACACCAGATTCTCTCCATCACGCCCACTTTTCTCTACCCAATAGACACTTTCCTCATCATCTTGATCGAGGAACATTTTCAGACTTCCATGCATTTCACGCATCCTTCGAGCACCATCCATCAGCTCATTTCTCACTGCGCTATCTTTCTCTAGAGCCTCTGCCGCTTCCTCCACAGATGTCCAGAAGTTCCTCAGCGGCAGCGCCAAACTATTCTCCACTAGTTCGGCTTGGCGCACTCTAAACTCTCTCGAATACTGACCAAATTCTACCACCTCTCCCACTTCATCAAAAAACGCTTCAGCCTCTCCTAACAACTCCTCTGCACACTGCATGGCTTCACCATTGCGCATTGTCTTCAGCAGTCCACGCTTAGTCTTGGGATTATATAACCGCTGTACATCAAATCTCATTCCAGAGTGACTCAGTCTCATCCCCAACTGTTTTGCAGCCACATCCTCTAGCGTATGAGCCTCGTCTAGAATCGCGAAGTCATTGGGAAATAAATATCCTCCATTCCCGTTCTCACCGAGCTCTATGCTCTCTACCTCGGCAGCGAACAGTGTGAAAAACAACGTGTGATTTACCACAATCACCTCCGCCTTCTCCGCTCGCTTCCTTACATTCTGGTAGAAACAAGCGTCCCCTCTTCCGCAAGATTTCCGAGTGCAGACATGCGCTTCGCTACAGACCTGGCTCCACACCTTCGGGCTAGGTTGGAAATCCATATCACTCAGACTTCCATCTAGCGTTTCCTCTGCCCAGTCATAGATAGCACGCAGTTCCTCCGCTTCGCTACTAGAGAACAAATCCCTAGGTCGCTCCATCGCTCTGCGGAGTCTCGCGGGACAGATGAAGTTCCCTCTTCCTTTAAGAAGCACCGCATCGAAGTCCAACTTCAACAACTTCTTCACAATAGGCAGATCCTTACTCACGAGCTGCTCCTGGAGATTAATCGTATGCGTTGAGATCACTGCTTTTCTGTCATTTTCTATAGCAAACTTCACTGCGGGGATCAGATACGCCAGAGATTTGCCTACGCCCGTCCCAGCCTCTACAGAAAGCACCCCTGTCTCCTCCATAGTCTCAGCCACAGCCACAGCCATTTCCTGCTGTTGAGGTCTGTAGGAGAAGTCTGGTGACTTTGAGAGCAGACCAGTTTC
>CALFBV010000075.1 GCA_937951395.1 uncultured Rubritalea sp. | reverse complement strand
AGCCATTCATGAATGTCTTCTATGATGAAACTGCTGCCATCGGCCGCAGATACCGTCGCCAAGATGAAGTAGGAACACCATTCTGTATCGCCATCGACTTCGAGACCCTCGGAGAAGAAGAAGGTAGCGAGGATCTAAAAGACACCGTCACCATCCGTCATCGCGACTCAATGGAACAAGAGCGCATCGCCATCAAAGACCTACTTCCTTGGTTGTTAGAACGCATCCGATAGAATGCCAAAGACCCTCATCCTCATGCGTCACGCCAAGTCTAGCTGGGGGAATCCCGGCGTGGCTGACCATGACCGACCACTCAACAAGCGCGGTATAGACTCTGCGCTAGCGCTTGGTGAATGGCTACGGAATAACCATTTCCTACCAGATGAAGCACTCGTCTCCTCTGCTAGACGCACACAAGATACATTCGCTGGCTTGGGCTTAGATGTCGAATCTACGGTATTACGTGAGCTCTACCATTCCTCATCAGATCAGCTCATGGAGTCACTCTCTGATTCAACAGGGAAATGCATACTCCTCCTAGCGCACAACCCTGGCATAGGTGAACTCGCTTTCAGACTAGCGCGCATGATGCGCGAGCAACCAGACCATCCTCGCTTCGAGGACTACCCCACAGGCGCTACATTAGTCGTCGAGTGGGATGCTGATTCTTGGCAGGATGTTGACTGGAGTCAGGGCATAATTAAATCATTTGTAGTCCCCAGAGACATCGCATAGACTGAAGAAAATGCAACCACTCATCACCACAGCAGAAGCTACTAGTATCATCGCAGAAAGAGGCGGACATATTGGACCAGAAATGGTGACACTAGAAAATGCCTGCGGTAGAACGCTAGCCACAGAAGTCTTCTCAGACCGCGATGCCCCACCATTTGACCGCGTCATGATGGACGGCATCTGCATCAATACCTATAACCATATTCTCGGCTCATGGAGATATCAGATCATCGGCACGCAAGCAGCAGGCGCTGAAAAGATGACACTACCGAAAGGAGAGTTCGCTATCGAAGTCATGACCGGAGCTCCACTCCCTAGAGATGCCAACTGCGTCATTCCTATAGAGAAAATAGACATTCAAGACGGCTACGCACTCCCGCACGAAGGCATAGACGCAGAAGAAAACCAGCACATCCACCCCCAAGGATCAGACAGCAAAGCAGGCGACATTTTACTCAGTCCAGGCACCACTCTGACAGCCAATGAACTAGCCATCGCTGCCAGCGTAGGCGCTACCGAGCTAGAAGTTCACCGACTACCACAGATCCACCTCATCACCACTGGCGATGAAGTCATCGACCCATCGAACAGACCGACAGATTTCCAAATTCGTCGCAGTCACCCCACTGCTATTAGATCATCCATAGAATCCCAACATTTAGGAGTCCTCACCGCTGAGCACGTGACCGATGATCCTAAAACCATCGAAGAAAAACTACTAGCCGCTCTAACAAATGCTAGTAACGATGTCCTTATCCTCACAGGCGGCATCTCCATGGGAAAATTTGACTGGGTAGCACCCTTACTAAATAAACTACTAGGCGACCCAATATTCCACGGAGTAGCCCAGAAACCTGGAAAACCCTTTGCCTTCTGGAGCAAAGAAGATCACCCCTTAATTTTCGCCCTTCCTGGCAACCCCGTCTCAGTCATGGCTACCATGCACCGCTACGTATTACCCACACTACGCCAGATGCAGCGTAGAATAGAGAAGGAAAAAAACTTACCCCTAGCGGAAAATTTTAAGTGGGATTCCCCGCTCACAGGCATTCTCCCCTACCGTTCTCACAACGGGCAAATCACTATCCACCCACCACGTAACTCTGGTGATCATCTTTCTCTACAAGGCACTAATGGCTTTGCAGAAATTCCACCCAACTCAAGCCTCAAGGCTGGAGAACTACTCAACATCTTTTAAAAATTATGGAAACTCAAGTCAGCCTTCACCACAACGAACCACCCATCACCATCAGAGAAGTGGTCACCGCACTAGAGAAACAACATCTCGATGCCACACACGAAAACGCCATCTGGGGAGACTGGATCAACTTCTCAGGAAAACAAACCGTCATCTCCATCGAGTCACAAAACGGCCTCACCACCAAAGCCACCATCGAGCAAGTAGAAGGCGAAGACGAAGTCTACGCAGCATGCATCGATGCCTTCCGCAAGCTCGGCTGGCAAGGTCAAGACGCAGACGGACCTTACAAACTCTAATTCATAAACATGAAATATGATCTCATAGTGATAGGCGGCGGAGCAGCCGGATTCTTCGGAGCCATCGCGTGCGCTGAAAATTCTAACAGAAAAGTCCTCATCCTAGAGAAATCATCTCAGCTCCTCCAGAAAGTGAAAATTTCCGGAGGCGGCAGATGCAACGTCACGCACGACTGCATGGACCCACGCGCCCTGAGCAAACATTACCCCCGTGGCGAACGCTCACTCATGGGACCCTTCAGCCGCTTTAATGCAGCCGATACCATCGAGTGGTTCACCTCAAAAGGCGTAGATCTCAAGACAGAAGAAGATGGCAGAATGTTCCCCACCACGAACAATTCACTCACCATCATAGAAGCCCTCATGGAAGCTGCCGAGGCAGCTGGCGTAGAAGTCCGCACCTCCGAGGGAGTAGCAGCCATCCTTAAGGAAGACGACAACAACTACCTTCTAACAACAGACGACGGCAACACACTAACAGCCTCTAACATATTATTAGCCACCGGAGGCACACGCCTCGCAGCAGGCGCCAAGCTCGCGGGAAATCTAGGGCACTCCCTCACCCCACCAGTCCCCTCACTCTTCACATTCAAAATAAAAGACTCCCGCATCACCGGACTCTCGGGTCTCTCCGCAGCCCACACCAAGATCCAGATCCCAGGCACCAAGCTCTCAAGCGAAGGCCCCCTCCTCATCACCCACTGGGGCATGAGCGGACCAGGCATACTGAAAATTTCCGCCTGGGGCGCACGCCAGCTATCAGACATGGGATATAAATTTCAGATCAAAATCAACTGGATTCCCAATGAGGACCCACACGCAGTCATCGCCAATCAGCGCACTGAGGGCGGCAAACGCCAAGTCGCCACCTACAGCCCATTCCCAGACATCCCCAAACGACTCTGGCATAGCTTCCTAAAAGCCGCCAACATCAATGAAACCACACTCTGGTCACAGCTCTCCAAGCCTCTAACAGAAAAACTCATCTACCAGCTCACCGAGTCAAAATTTCACGTCGATGGCAAGAGCCTGAACAAAGACGAGTTCGTCACCTGCGGCGGAGTCCAGCTAAAAGAGATCAATCTCAAGACCATGGAAAGCAAGCTCCACAAAGGCATCTATTTCGCCGGAGAAATCATGGACATAGATGGCATCACAGGCGGTTTCAACTTCCAAAACGCCTGGACCACCGGCCACCTAGCCGGCACCAGCATCGCCAACAGCTAGTGATAAAAAGTCACGTCCTTAAACTTCTCTGGTAGATGGAAGTCCGGCTCACCACCAGCATCATTGAGCTTGCTAGCAGTAAGGAATTTCTGATCAGGTGAATTCAGGATGAACGTCATATTCATTTTACTGGCATCACCGAAATTCAGCATCGAGCGCAAGTGCTTAAGCGGAATGGCTGCAGCTGCCATCCAGCTACCACCAGGCGCTAAATCAGCATAGGTCGCCACATCAGGAAACGGAACATCTTCCTCATTCTCACGCACCCGAGGCGCAGTAAACATAGCAGACCACCATGCCCCATTTGGTGCTAGATTAAATTCTAAATACTTACCTGTAGTAGGATCTAACAGGAAAAATTCCGCCACATCATACTTCCACAGCTCAGCCTGAAACTCCCCCGGCCTCGCATCCGGATGCATACTAGCCGGCTCCTGATGCCCACCCACAAACCAAAAATAATCCCTATCCACAGCCATTCCAAAAGTCGCCGGCTTAGCCATTTTCTCGCCATACCAGTCCGTTTCCAAACCAAATAAATTCATATCCAGCTCACCCCAACGGAGCGGCTTATCTGCTACTTCTATATTCATTGATAATAGTTAACGAATCTACAGGCCAAAGTAAATTCTAATGCCTCTAACAGTTGGATTTTTTGAACACCGAAAGCACGCAAAAGACGGAACCAACATGGTGCAACCTGGATTAAGTATTATTTCTATTTAGTCTCTAGTTCTCTGATATTAACTACCATCATCTTGAGCTTGTTGTTTTTAGGATTCTTACCGAGCAAAATTACTTTTGTTTCCCCTAGCTTCAAACGTATCTGACCCTTATGCGTTATGTTCATTGATGGTAAATTTAGTTTCCATTCCAACTGCCTGTATTCTGAACGTCTTTCAGGATTCTCATAAGACTCGATGCAAGACATCATCAGCTCGCAATCATCATCACCAGACCTTATCATCGCATCACTGCCGGAAGCTAATATTGAACCGATACTACCAAGCTTCACTGGGTTTGCCGAAAGCATATCTTCCACCTCCCAAGCTCGTCCTGCATGGTCCGGGACTACATCTATTTCATAAAAAAGAAGCCTTCCTTCGACTAGTGGAAGTATCTTTCTTAACTCAAGCTCAGCCATCCATTCTTTGATTTCCCACTGAACATCTTCAGACGATTTTACTAAGAGCAAATTCTGATAGATGAAATAATATCCTTCTAGATCACCAGTCATCTGTGAGAATATCCAAGAAACATCTTTAATGTTAGGCAATACACGCTCATCTTTTCCCCCAGGGAAAGCATCTTCATTAGTATTATTCTCTTCATCGTTATCAGGCCCCAGAATATTAAACATGTCAGATGGCACCCTATAAAATGCATGAAACTCTTTAAAGGTATCACCAAAAGGATCTTCATCGAAACCAGTATCTATTCTAACAGAATTTATTTCACTGATCCTATTTTCTACAGGGAAGCTTAAGTTCTCTCCCTGGCGGCTTACATGATCTATCTTCATCGCTAGCACCTTGCGTTTCCCTCTCTCTGAGATGCCACATTCATGAATCACCCAATGGCTAGGAACCAAATCTATATTATTTTCATATATGATCGTCTCCTCTACATTCAGCTTGAGAGTGAAACTATAAGAGCTTCGATCAAACGCAGGAATAATATCTACAATGTTTACAGTATACTGAGAGGCTTCACCGCCCCTCTTTAGACTGGTTTTAGATGTAAAGCTCATAGAATTTCGGAAGAGAACACGATGGGGAGATTTACGGATCGCCTCAAAACTCAGCTCCGCTTGATCACTCACTTCTAGGTAAATTATTTGCAGTCTCGGACTAAAACCATTCAGCATCATAGAATGCAATGCAAAGGTCTGGACAGTGCTCTTCAGAAATAAATCAGCATACGCGATAATATATCCGCTTGTCTTATTATAATACACCCAGCGATTCTCTTTACCCTTACGCACCTTTTGTTGCTTTGCCGTGAGAAACCAATCAGTAAGGTCATAAATCTCATCTCCTATCTCCGCATGTTTCCAAGTAGCACGTATATCAGTCACTCTAGGCAGCTTTTTCCATGTGGAATCTGGAGCTCTAACCGTAGAAATATGAAGCTCCATCAGTTCCCAAGGAGTGTCATGAATCGGCAAATCCTCAGGGTAATCGATCCGAGGTAGCATCTGTAACTTTTTTACAGAATCTTCGTCGCTACCTACAAATGTGTATAATTCCTGCCCACTAGCGATAAACACCAACGCAGTAAAGCAGAGGAAAAATCCTAAGAAGAAGGGTTTAGTAGCGATAAATAGTAGTCTTTTTATTTGCGATAGTAGTGTCTTCATCTTTGCTGTCCTTTCTTCCCTTCAATTTTAGAAACCCTCACAAGCATCATGATCATCCGGTTTGTTTTGGGGTTGATGCCTAATGAAACTACCTTTGGATTATCTATTTTTATATTTCCTTCATAATTCTTCTCTAACTTGAAGAGTGGTAGATCTAACTTCAAATCTAGATGACAATCTACATTCTCTCCTGTTTCATCTTGAATCAGCTCAAATTTACATGCACTCTCACCAGAATAATACTCACCCCTCTCTCCATTTTGATTAGCCGAACCAATACTAGCCAATTTAATAGGAGTAGCCGCTAGCAAATCAACTGTGCTCCATTCCTCGTTTTCAGATTTTCTATGATCGTCAATTTGGTAGAAATTTAATTCGCATTTTAAACCTAATGGTCTGTCACCCCCCAGAGTGGCAAATAGATATTCTAACTCCTCTTGAGAAGATGCGTTTGTGTAGGCGAGTATGTAACCAGAGGTAGGGATAAAATAAGCTTCTGATTTCACTCCTTGGTTACTGAGTAATTCGGACACACTTACAGTTTCTTTGGAAAAATTCGTATCATCTTCAAACGGGTCACTATCTCCGAAGGCATCATCTCTATCATCATAAGATAGTAGCTGAATTACATCTGGAGGAACTGGATGCAGTTGATGATATTTAACAGAACTATCTTCAAATGTACTATCTAAAGAATTAGGCCTCTTTTTCTTAATGAATTCCTCTCTACTATTCTGCAGATGGACAGTTTCGCCGTTCTGATTAACTCGATCTACTTTGACCGCCATTACCTTCCTCTTTCCTGCCTCAGAAATACCACATCCCATGATCGTCCATTGTGATACAGGGAAGCTCACAGCTGTGTTGATCTGAAGTCGATTTTCTTTGTAGTAAGCCAGTTCAAGACGAAATGCCTTCCTTCCATTTACCTCCATGATTAAACTTTCTAGATCTACTTCACCTATGCGCTGATGATGCTTTTCATACATACGTGACACACTCGAAGACTTGAAGATCACTTTATGTGGTGCCTGCTGGATGGTCTTTAAGTCCATCGATACCTTCTCATCGGTCACTAAGTAGATCAGATTCAATCTAATTCTGAGCATACTCTGCTCGATGGATCCATCGATGTAGTCATAGACTGATCCTTGTAAAAAATGATCAGCATAGGCTATCACATAGCCGCTAGATTTATTGTAATAAACCCAGCGTTGATCATCTGCTTCTTTCTCGTTTGGTGCTCGCATCTGGTGGAGCGGAAACCATTTTGTGATGTCGTAAATCTCGTCTTCTAGCTTCGTATGTGGCAAACTAGGATCTACTTTTCTCACCTTCGGCATTTCTGACAATGGTGTGGGAGGATTTTCTATAGTAGGCGAATGAATGCTGACAAGGGATAGTTCAGTCTTCACAAAAGGAACGATTGCTGGATAGCCGCGCTTAGGTTGGATAGGCAGATATAGTTCATTCTCTGTACTTTCATCTTCTTCAGAAAATGGATCTTGATAATTTGCTGAGCAGAAGAAACTTAGGCAGAGAAACAATATGGTTAGGCAGCTATATTTCATGAGGCATCTTAATCGTTTAACGGTAGATTCTACTCTTTTTCGTAATGACCATCATCACGATCGTTCGCTTGGAGGCGGGATCAGTTTTCAATTCGACAAAAATGGGCTTATCATAGGGGACATAAATTTTCAGCTCTGAACTTATTTTACGATTTAGAAAATCTAAATCCATCTGATAAGATTGCTCCGTCATCCGACCTGCATCATCCATAGTCAACTCTAGAGAAACATTCCCCTCTGGTGAACTATGTCTGACCTTCACACCACTACTGAGGAAATAGCCCACATTACCCAGCAATATAGGATTTCTAGAAAGCATATTCAGAAGATCCCACTCTTTATTACCATCAACTTGGCTACTAGCATTCACCTCATAGAAATTTGTAACGGTGGTAATATTATTACCGAAGCTCACACAAAGCCCATAGGTTAGCTCTTCTATAATATCCAATAGTTCAGATCCTCCTGACGCGACCATTAGCCCTGTAACGGAGTCATATATCACCCACTCGTTTTCTCCAAACCTAATACCTTGAAGCTCCAATAATTCTTTAACATCATAAGTGCTAGCATCTTCATCAAAGAAATCTAAATCAGGGTTGACTACTAGCTTAACAGGAGCTTCAGACCTTGTTGATCCTGAATCTAATAGTTGAATTAAATCTTTTACTCTCCAAAACAAATACTCTTTCCCATCGATAAACTCTCTTATCATCCTGTGATTAGATATTTCCATTTTTGGCACTGCGGCTTCTTCCCTCAATACTCTTCCATTCATGTCCAGACACTCTACTTTTAAAATCATGACGCCTATTTCGTCACCCTCTGCTATGCCCACATTCAACACTTTCATCATTCCTGTCTGCAATGACGTAGCCATCTTGACATCAAGTTCACCTTCACGATAAAAATTGATATCTATGACAGAACTAAAGCCACTATAACTGAGTATTCCTTCTACCGAAATCTGTTGTGAGTCTTTCCCAAAAGTCATAATTTCTCCAGATTTCACAACTCCTGAACAGCGCATTACTTTTTTGTGTTTCGACTTTTTTATCGCACCTAAAGTCAGGGGAACATTTCTATCCATCATCAGATAAGTCGCAGAGATCTTTATCTTCATTGGTAATCGCTCAACAATACGTTGCGCATATTCGCTCACGGAAGCTCTCAGTCTGTGTGAGGCATTTGCAATCAAGTAATCCGATGTGTCATTATAGTAAACCCACTGTCCCCCATCGCAGTTAGAAAACCATGCGCTGACATCGTAAACTGTGTCTGTTGACTTAGTATGGGGAAGTCTTGTTAGACTCTGATTCACTAGAGGTAATTTTTCTAAAGGCTGCGCGAGACTAAATAAGCTCCGCACCACAATCTCATTTTCTTCTACTTTCTTTTCTCCTCGCCAATAATTTGCTTCTCTGGGCATGGGAGGCAGCCAGTCCTCCTCATAATCTCCAAAGGGATCTTCATATTCCTCTGGTTCTTGTGCCTGTGTTGGATAGACTCCAATCGCAGAATAGAAGATAAGAATGGCTAGATAGTGACGCTTCATTTGGCTGAGTCACTTTCTACTTTTTCCACACTGATAACTACGACATACATTCTGTTAGATTCACCGCTCTGACTTAGTTCGTAGAATCCTTGGCTTCCTAGTCTTTGAGTAGTGAAGAATTTCATCTGCATATCATTCAGAGAAACTTCTACCCCTACATCAGCGACCTTGAGATTCTCGCCTAGTATCATTTCTGTGGCCAACACGCATGATTGCTCATCTATTTTAGCAAATTGCGCGGAGTGGGTGATGTTTGATAACTCTGCGAGCTTGGTTGCTTTCTTTAGCTGTTCGGCCGATGTATAATTTTCACCTAGGAGTAGTGCTGGGGCATCATAGATGGCGGCAGTGGTTCGGAAACGCTGTGAATCTGAGGATTTTGTTACATCATTGGTGATGCTGATTGGTTTTGTTACTGTATCACTCTGGGCTTCTATAGCTGTTTCTTTTTCAGCTTCAGGCTTTGATTCAGCTTTTTTCTCGCTGCAGGCACACGCCAGCACGGCTAAAATTAACGTCCCTGTTTTTAGTAAATAGTTCATCTTCTAAAGTACCTACGGGATTTATTCTCATAGGTTACTTACTATTTAGGCACTATTTCTAGGTTCATCAAGACTTGTCTTTTGCCTTCGTGGAGGCGTCGGGTAACGGATTCTCGGGTTTCGGTTTCGGTGCCGTAGTTTCTGATGACTTCCATGGTGACGGTGGTGTCACTTTTATGGGCATCGTTCCAGTCTCCGTGGAATTTTGCGGTGAGCTGATAGTCTCCTAAGAGCTTTTCGCGAATGGAGGATGACTCTGGTCCTAGGCCTTGGGTAACATCACCAGAGGCTACCCAGTAGTTATACTTACCCTCATACATATCACCTTGGTAGATACCTAGCAGAGTATTCTTTACGATGAGGTCCACGTTGGCTTTCTCGGAGTCCCAGATGAGATTTACTCTAAGATCTAGTGGGACATGACGCACGAGTGCAGTGTTTATACCTAGTTCACTGAGATCCTTAGGGGTAAATCCCCCTTTACTGATGCAGGCGTTCATTTCTTCTAAGTAAACGATGTAACGGCTCTCGGCTTGGCTTGATCGCTTACATTTTATGGCTGCATAGTAGAGGGCAGTGGCTGCTCTGTAGTTTTCCTTGCGTTCGAGGACTCGGGCAAGATCGTAGAGGCTGGCTTCTCCGTTGTCGGTCAGGAAGGCGATGCGCTGGAAAATGCGCTTAGCTATTTCTAGCTCACCATTACGGAGAAATGCTCTACCTGCTCTGCGAAGGATCTCAGTGTTGTCCGGATGTAGCTCTGCGAGATCTTGAGCAACCTTAGAGGTAAGTTTTTTCGCTTTCTTTTCTAAAAGAACACAAATGACATCCTCATAGAAATCTGCTCTCCAGCCGTATTCTTTTCTGAGGATGAGATAGGTTTTATGCCACTTTTCAGCATCATCCATAGGGATATTACTGAGGACCTGGAGGTAAGTTTTTTCCTTATCCCATTTATAAGCCGTTTTTTTCAAGGTGGTTTTTCTGGAGTCAGATTTTTTAGTTTGTTTATCATTTTCAAAGGGAACGGGCTCATTGTTCACTCTCCCACCATTACCAAGCCACTTTTTCTCAGCTACGCGGATAATATCTTCTGGATAAATTCTCTCACTCTGGTGTGCAGGGATCTTCATGTTGTATTTATAAAGCTTTCCGTTTCTGAGTAGCTCTACTCGATTTAGTGCTCCAAATGTAGTAGGCTTAGCAAGGTCTAGTAATCCTTTTATGCTAGTCCCAAAACGTATCAATATTGGACTTGGCCTACCTACTTGCCCCGTGACGGTAATGTACATCATCTTCTTTCTAGCAAAAACTTCATTACGAAACTCTGTGTATTCTTTCATCTGCTCATAGATGATTTTTTCTTTAGTCGCTTGGCTGATTTTTGCTAAAATGGAATCTAATACCTGCTTTTCTTCATCGCTGACCTTCAGAACATCTTCTGGCATGTTTTTCCAATACGTTACATCTCTGTTAATAAATCCATTCACGAACTGTTTGAATAAAGGTCTCGCTCTCATCAGCTTATCACAACGCTGATCCCACTTTACAGAATACTCTAGCAGACGTTGGTTCACCTCCACTTTTTCATCTATGATGTGTTTTCTCCAACTCGTAATAAGTTGCTTACTTGTTGCCGGAGGCGGGATATTGTATTGGATGTGTTGATGGATATTCTCTAAAACGATCCATGAATATTTTCCATCCTCGACTTGGTATTCGGTATGGAAATCTGAGATCTCCGAGCTACTTTCTGCTTTAGCTCGGAGCTTCTTCGCGTAATGATATGCCCAGAGCCAATAGGCGGCTTTGTGATCAGTGATTCCTGCGTCTTCACCTGTAGAAATA